>JANWVS010000402.1 GCA_025056835.1 Gemmataceae bacterium
ATGGCCGTGCATCCCGGCTCCATGCTCGCGGCTATCGGGCACGAAAACGAATTCCGTCTGTCGTGCCAATGCACGGTCCTGGGCGATTGCAGCGTCGAGGTTCAGCCGGAGTTGAACCTCAGCGGCGAAGTCTTCTGGCAGAAACCGTATCCCAACAAGTGACCGCGGCCAAGCGTCGCGACCCTGCGGGCGCCACGGAGGCCGCGTCACCCCGGGCGGCCGCCGCGACGAGTTCGTGCCTGTGGTCGTTTTCGACCTCGCCCCATCCCGGACAACCAACCATGGTACGGCCTCGGTTGCTGGATGCCGTCGTTGTCCTGCTGCTATCCGGGTTGACGTTGGCCGCGTTTGGCGAACTGCTCTGGGGCGGCCCGTTCGCCTTCGTCAATTTCGACGATTATGACTACATCGTTGATAATCCCCACGTCAGCGAAGGACTGACCTGGCCGAACCTGCGATGGGCCTTCTTCAGCTTCCATCACTACAACTGGCACCCGCTGACGTGGCTCTCGCTTCAGTTGGACTGCCAGCTGTTTGGCCTTGCCCCGCGCGGCTTTCACGCGGTCAATGTGGCACTGCACACGGTCAACGCCCTCCTGCTTTATTGGTTGCTGCGCGGGGCCACCGGCGCCGTCTGGCGGGCCGCAGCGGTGGCGGCGCTGTTTGCGGTCCACCCCCTACGGGTCGAATCCGTGGCCTGGATCACCGAGCGCAAGGACGTGCTCAGCACCTTCTTTTTTCTGGCGGCGCTCTTGGCCTACGTCCGCTACGCCGCCGGGCCAAGCGTCGACCGCTTCGCCGGGGTGGCGCTGGCGTTGGTGTTGGGGTTGATGAGCAAGCCGATGGTCATCACGTTGCCGTGTGTGTTGCTCCTGCTCGATTACTGGCCGCTGGGGCGCTGGCCGGGCGGACCGCCTGCCGCCTTCGCTGATGGCCCCCGCGCAAGGACCCCGCCCGCCTGGCTGGTCGTCGAGAAGCTGCCGTTGTTGCTGTTGTCCGCGGCCAGTGGCCTATTGACCTATCTCGCCGCCGGCGAAGGGATTGGCGACATCCATCGCGACATTTCCTTGGATCTGCGGCTGCTCAACGCCATCGTAAGCTACGGCGTCTACTTGGGACAGATGGCGTGGCCACATCCCCTCGCCGCCGTTTACCTGTATCGCGACGCAACCGAACTGCGAACGATGGCCCTGCTCGTGGGGCCGCTGCTGGCGGCAATGACGGTCGCGATCTGGTGGCTGCGCCGCCGCGCGCCGTATCTCCTGGTCGGTTGGCTCTGGTATCTGGGCACGCTGGTGCCGGTGCTGGGACTGCTCCAGGTGGCGCAACACGCTCATGCCGATCGCTTCACCTACATACCGATGATCGGGGTCTTGATCGCCGTCGCCTGGGGAGCGGAGGCTTGTCTCGGTCGGCATTGGCTCGGTCGGGCGGTGCTGGGGACGGGCCTCGCCGGCTGTTTGGGGGGGTGGATTGCGACCACGGCGTCGCAAGTGGCACATTGGCGCGACAGCGAAGCGCTCTGGGACCGCGCCGTCGCCGTCTCGGGCAACGACCCACGCTTGCACCAGATCGCCGCGGGCATGTTCCTCCGCAGCCGGCAATTCGAAGCGGCGCGCCGCCACGCCCTGGCCATGCGCGACCGAGCGCCGGACAATCCCGACAGCCACCAACTCGTGGCGATGACCTACATCCACGAAGGCCGGGCCGCCGAGGCGCTGCCCAGCATGATGCGCGAGGCAGAATTGCGGACCGACTCGACCCGTGTTCGTCAAGCGATCGTCCGCCTGTTGTATGGCTTGGGCCGCATCCCGGAGGGCATGGAGCAATGGGCCCTCTTGGCCAACCTGGCGCCGCAATCGGCCGACGGGCTGGCCTATCAGGGAATGATCGCCCATCAGCGCGGCGATCCGGCGGCAGCTGTCGGATTTTTTCGTGAAGCCGCACGACTGGCCCCCGCCGACGCCCTGTTCCACGCCGACCTGGCTCTGGCCTTGCACGACGCCGGCGACGATGACGCCGCGGCTCGGGCGCTGGGCGATGCTTTGGCCGCCAACCCGCAATGGCCCGACGTCTGCGGCAGCTACGCCTGGCTGTTGGCCACGCACCCCGAGGCACGGCGGCGTCACGGCCCAGAAGCCTTGCGCCGCGCCCGACAGGCATGCCTGGCAACCCACGAGCGCCATCCGCGTTTTCTCGCGGCGCTGGCGGCGGCCCAAGCCGAGTGCGGTCGATTCGACGATGCCGTCCAAACCGCCGAGCAGGCCATGAAAATCGCCCGCGACGCCGGCGACTTGGCCATGGTCCGACGGCTCGACGAAATGCTATCGCACTATCGCAAAGGCTGCCCGTATCGCGACAAGCCCAAGTAGGCCGCGGCCGGCTCGGCCAGCAACCAAAGTAGCTCGCGGCGCCGCCGTGGGCAGACTTAGCCGCGGCCCCGCACGATGCTTTGACTGACCCCCACCGCGGCGCGACGGCCTCCATTACTGCGGACGGCCGGGACGATCGAGCGTCAGGCGCACCGGCAGCGGTTCACCCTCGCGAAGCTCCCAGCCGGTGTTGACGGTCAAGCCGTCCCAGCTTTGCGTCTGGCCCCACGACCATTTCACAGTCAAGCGCCGAATTGCCGCGGCCGTCCCCAACCCAAAATGAATGCGGGAATCGCTGCTGGAGAGATAGCTGCCCCCACCTTTGACGAACCGCGTCAGCCGCGAATTCTCCGTTTCGAGGATGACAGTCGAACCGACAACATCGCGATAACCGCGACCGACCAGTTTGACTACGACCCAATTGGCAGCGGTGGTGTCGCCGGCGATGTTGCGGAGGAGCGCGACCGGTGCGTTGATGGGATGCATGACGACGTCGGGCCAGCCGTCGTTGTCCAGGTCGCCGACGGCCAAACCGCGACCCACGACTGGATTTTGAAAATAGGTGCCGCCGCGTGCGCTGAGGTTTTTGAAGATGCGTCGGCCGGAAGCCGCCTCGTTGTGCAGCAACTTCGGTAGTTGGCGGACGGAGCTTCCTTGGCCCGGATAACGCAGCACGTGGCCGTTGGCGATGATCAAGTCTTCCCAGCCGTCGTTGTCCAGATCGACGAAGCTGGTGCCGAACCCCACGAGGTTCAGTCCGATCGCGTTGACGCCCGCGGCCCGCGAGAAGTGCTGAAAGCGCTCCTGACCGAGATTGCGGAACAGCGCGTGCAGTTCGCCCTGAAAACAGGTGACCCACAGGGAGGGGCGGCCGCTACCATCGAAATCGGCAGCATCGACTCCCATGCTGGCAGTAGCACGACCCATGTCGTCGAGGGCGACGCCGGCCTTAAAACCGAGTTCTTCGAGTTTGCCGCGACGATTGAACAACAAAAAATCGTCGGTGGCGTC
>JANWVS010000403.1 GCA_025056835.1 Gemmataceae bacterium
AGTTCATCAACGACGCCATCGTCCGCACGCTCGGCGGCGTCACCAGCAAGGGCCGGCCGCTGTTCCTCAAGATCGTGTATCACGGTCCCAAGGCGCTGGAAGAACTGGTAAATTACGATCCGCACCTGATCGTCGGCATCCTCGGCGGTGCGGCAGGGACGACGTACGACGCCTTCAAGCTCCTGAGCGAGGCGAAAAAGTACGGGGCCCGCGTCGCTCTCTTTGGCCGCAAGATCAACAACGCCGAAAACCAACTTGCCTTCATTCGCTTCTTACGCTGGATCGCCGACGGCGAGATCACCGCCGAGGAGGCCGTGAAAGCGTATCACGGCGTCTTGCAGCAGCTCAACATCCGACCGCACCGCCCGCTGGCGGACGACATGGTGTTGCACTCGGGCGTGATGAGCTACGGCGGCAACGGCACGGTCGTCAGTCTGCCGCCGGCCCCGTCCAGCGCGGCCCGGCAACCCGGCCCCGCTCCGGCGCCGCGCAATCGGTTCGTGCGGGAACCGGAGCCTGACTTTTCCAAGATGACCGCCGCCGAAAAAATCGCCTATCACAAGGCCCGCTGGGATCGGATCCTCGGTTGAGCGGCCCCCCTCGGCCGCAAGGCCCGGCGCCGGCGCTGCGGGTTTACGAAGCCGCTTCGTTGGCCGCGCTGTCGGAAAACAGCAGCGGTTGGATCTCGCGCGGCAAGAGGCTGCTGCGGCGGCGCCGGGGACGAGGCAATTCCTGGTCCAGGTGGTGCGTTTCCAGTTGCTGCAACACTTCGCGGGCGCGGTCGAGTACCTCGGCGGGCACACCGGCCAGGCGAGCGACGTGAATGCCGTAGCTCTTGTCGGCGCTTCCCGGAGCGATCTTGTGCAGGAAGACAATGTCGTCGTGCCATTCGCGGACCAGGACGTTGCGGTTGCGCAAGCCGGGCAGCGTCTCGGCGAGCTGGGCCAGCTCGTGGTAATGCGTGGCGAAGAGGGCGCGGCAACCGATCTGGTTGTGGAGGTACTCGGTGATGGCCCAGGCAAGGGACACGCCGTCGTAGGTACTCGTGCCGCGGCCGATTTCATCCAGGATGACGAGGCTCCGGGGCGTGGCGTTGTTGAGGATGTTGGCTGCCTCGGTCATTTCCACCATGAACGTGCTCTGGCCGCGATTCAGCTCATCGCTCGCGCCGACGCGCGTAAAGATCCGGTCGGTAATTCCCACGGTGGCTTGGGCCGCCGGTACAAAACTGCCGACGTGGGCCAGCAGCGTCAGCAAAGCGACCTGGCGAATGAACGTGCTCTTGCCCGACATGTTGGGGCCGGTGATGAGCCAGAGGAAGCCGTCGGCGGGACTCAGGTCCACGTCGTTGGGGACGAAGGTGCCCGGCGGCAGCGACTGTTCCAGGACCGGATGGCGGCCGTCCTTGATCTGAAGGACCGGTTCCTCGACGATGATGGGCCGAACATATTGCCGGGCCGTCGCCAACTCGGCCAGGGCCGCCAGCACGTCGAGCTGCGCCAGCGTTTCGCCGGTCTGAACGAGGCGCGCGGTCTGCTCCGCGACCTGGTCGCGCAGGGCGGTGAACAACTCCAGCTCGCGCTGTTTGATTTTCTCTTCGGCCGAGAGCACTTTTTCCTCGTAGACCTTCAGCTCCGGCGTGATGTAGCGTTCGGCGTTCTTGAGCGTCTGCTTGCGTTGGTAGTCGGGAGGGATCTTGGCGGCGTGGGCGTGGGTGATTTCGATGTAGTAGCCGAAGACTTGGTTGTAGCCGACCTTGAGGGAGCCGATGCCGGTGCGGGCGATTTCCTGGGCCTGGAAGCGGGCGATCCACTCCTTGCCGCCGCGGGCGAGATCGCGGAGTTCGTCGAGGGCGGCGTCGTAACCGGGGCGAATGACGCCGCCGTCGCGGGCCGAGTGTGGGGGGTCGTCGACCAGAGCGGCGTCCAGCAGCGCCCGCAACTCCGGGCAGAGCACCAGTTCGTGCTCGAGCTGCTGCAAGAGGGCAGCGCGGCGGGCGGTGATCTTGGCCTTGAGCAGAGGCAAGTGGCGCAGGGTGCGGGCCACGGCAGCCAGATCGCGCGGCGAGGCCCGGCCGGTGCTGACGCGGGCCGTCAACCGTTGCAGGTCCGGCACGTCGCTCAAGGCCCGCCGCACGTCGCCCCGCAGGGCGGCGTCGCGCGTCAGTTCTTCGACGGCATCGAGCCGGCGCTCGATCGCGGCGCGCTCGGTCAGCGGCGCCAGCAGCCATTCGTGCAGCAGCCGGGCGCCCATCGCCGTCACGGTCCGGTCGATGGCCTCCAACAGCGAGCCGGCCCGATCGCCTTCGCGGAGGGTGCGGGTCAGCTCCAGGCTGCGCCGGGTGACGTCGTCGAGTTGCAAGGTCTGCGTGCTGACATACGGCTGCAAGCGGCGCACGTGCGTGAGCTGCGATTTCAGCGTTTCCTGGGCGTACAACAGCAAGGCTCCCGCGGCCGCCAGACAGGCTTGGGAATCGTCGAAGCCCAGGCCCGTGAAGGTGCGCACCTGAAAATGCCGCACCAGCGCCGCGCGGGCCGAAACGGGGTCGAATTGCCAATCGGGCCGGGACGACAGCGCCGGCACGGTCGGCAAGCGGCGAAGGATCGCGCCGACCTGCGGGCTGTCTCGTTCAGCGCACAGGCACTCCGCCGGGGCCAGCCGGGCCAATTCGTCGTGCAAGCGCGGCGGCGGCACATCGGCAGCCCGAAACGAGCCGGTGGACAGTTCCAGCCAGGCGACGCCGACGAAGCTGTCGCTCGGGGCCAAGGCGACGAGATGGTTGGTCCGCTTGGGGTCGAGAAGGTTGTCTTCCATGATCGTGCCGGGCGTGACGACGCGGGTGACCTCGCGCCGCACTAACCCCTTGGCCTGGGCGGGGTCCTCGACCTGGTCGCACACCGCCACGCAATGGCCGAGTTTCAAGAGCTTGTGCAGGTAGCCTTCGAGCTGATGGTGCGGGAAGCCGGCCATGGCGATCGTCTTGTCGCGGCTGGTGAGCGTCAGGCCCAGAAGGCGCGAGGCGGTTTCGGCGTCGTCGCCGAAGAGTTCGTAAAAGTCGCCCATGCGGAACAAGAGCAACATCCCGGGATGGCGAGCCTTGGCCTCCTCGTATTGCCGCATCATCGGAGTCGACATGCAGGCATTGTACGGCCCTGCGGCGCTGTTGCATTCGCGGCGGCGGTGTCGTATGATCGAAACCATCATGATCGACATTCAGCACGATTCGCCGACGCCGATCCATGAGCAAATCGCCCAGCAGCTGATGGCGCAGATCGCCTCGGGAGACCTGGCAGCGGGAGCGATCTTGCCCGATTATCGGGAATTCGCCCAGAAGTTGCTCACCAATCCGCAGGTGGTGGCGCGCGCCTACGCCGAGCT
>JANWVS010000404.1 GCA_025056835.1 Gemmataceae bacterium
ATCGTGGTGCCCCAGTTCTTCGATGGCCCGGGCAACAACAGCAGCACCAATACGCAGCCGACGGTGTTTCAGATGTTCTTCCAGCAACCGACGTTCACCACCATCAGCCTGAACACGACCGTCAACGTGCCCGACGGCGGCACCGTCCTCCTCGGCGGCCTCAAGACGCTCTCCGAAGGTCGCAACGAATACGGTCCGCCCATCTTGAGCAAGATCCCGTATCTCAATCGCCTCTTCCGGAACATCGCCTATGGCCGCGAGGCTCAGAGCCTCATGATTATGGTGACGCCGCGCATCATCATCAATGAGGAAGAGGAACAGATCCTGCTCGGCCAGATACCGCCTATACCGCGACCGTAATTTTGCACGGCTCGGACCGGGGGTAACGGGCCAGCGGGGCGCCGACGAAAGTCGTCGCCCCGTTCTTTGTTTGACGCAGCAAGCCCAGGCGGCTGCTGGCGGGTCGCGCCGCGCTTCCCTACAGTGACGGCAGGAATCAACCCGCCTGGGAAGCGTCACTATGCGAAAACTCAGCGTTGCTCAAGCCCGGCAGGAGAGCGCCATCGGCCAGGAGGTTTTGCTGCAAGGATGGGTCCGCACCCGCCGGGATTCCAAGGCAGGTTTCAGCTTCCTTGAGCTGAACGACGGCTCGTGCCAGGGCAACATTCAAATCCTCGCCGAGGCGTCGCTGCCCAACTACGAAACCGAGGTCAAGAAACTTACCACGGGATGCAGCGTCAGCGTCGAAGGGGTGGTCAAAGCCTCGCCGGCCAAAGGTCAAGCGACCGAGGTTCAGGCCGCCAAGGTCCTCGTTCATGGTTGGGCCGACCCCGAAACGTACCCCGTGCAAAAAAAGGACGCGACCTTCGAGTTTTTGCGCACCATCGCCCACCTGCGGCCGCGAACGAATACCTTCGGCGCCATGGCCCGGGTTCGCAACTGCGTGAGTAAGTCGATCCATGATTTCTTTCAGGAACAAGGATTCCTGTACATCCACACGCCGATTATCACGTCGAGTGATTGCGAAGGTGCCGGCGAATTGTTCAAGGTGACCACGCTCGATCTCGTCAAACGAACCCGCCGATCGGCGGCGGCAAGCCTACGCGACGCCGACCGGTCGGCCATGCAAGGCGGAGTGCCCGCGACGGAGCCGCAGGCTACTTCGCAGCCGCCGGCTTGTTTCGAGCACGATTTCAGCCAAGACTTTTTCCACAAGCCGACATTTTTGACCGTCAGCGGCCAGCTTCAGGCGGAGATTTTCGCCTGTGCCCTCGGCAAAGTCTACACGTTTGGCCCGACCTTCCGGGCCGAGAACTCCAACACGCCGCGCCACCTCGCCGAGTTTTGGATGATCGAGCCGGAGATGGCCTTCTACGACCTTTTCGACAACATGGCGCTCGCGGAGGCCTTTATCAAACGCATCATCCGCGACGCCCTCGAGCGCTGTGCCGAAGAAATGAAATTCTTCGTCGACCGCATCGACAAGGATCTCTTCGCTCGTCTCGAAGCCATCCTCAGCAACGAGTTTCTCCGCGTGCCGTACACGGAAGCAATCGACATCCTGCTCGGCTCGGGACAAACGTTTGAATATCCCGTGAAATGGGGAATGGACCTTCAGACCGAACACGAACGATTTCTCACGGAAAAACATTTCCGGAGACCCACCATCCTTTACGATTATCCCCGACAAATCAAACCGTTTTACATGCGCGTCAACGACGACGGCAAAACGGTGCGGGCCATGGATGTGCTCGTTCCCGGTGTGGGTGAAATCATCGGCGGAAGTCAGCGTGAGGAACGGCTCGACAAGCTCGAAGCCAACATGAAAGAAAAGGGACTCAATCTCGACCACTACCAGTGGTATCTCGATCTGCGCCGCTATGGCACAGTCCCACACTCCGGCTTCGGCCTGGGCCTGGAACGAACGCTGCTCTTTTTGACCGGCATGGCCAACATTCGCGACGTCATTCCCTTTCCGCGAACGCCCGGCAACGCCGACTTTTGACGGCGGCCCCACCTTGGCCGACCATCCTCAAACCATCCTTAGAATAGCCATCCCTGGCCGCTACTGGTGGTCGGCCGCCGAAACTTCGTGGCGTCGAGCGGCGCGCGGTCGCCGTGCAGCCCCAGACGCCGCGCGAAAACGTTGAAGGTCTGACGAATCTGGTCCGCGATCGGGCCGCGGCCCTTCATGCGCACGCCGAAGGTGCTTTCGTACAACTTGCCGCCGCGCGTGGCCCGGACCCGTTCGAGCACCTTCGCTTGACGGGTCGGTTGCGTTCGGGCCAACCAATCGAGAAAGACCGGCTCGACCGTCAAAGGTAATCGCAAGAGGATGTATCCGGCGCCGGTGGCTCCCGCCTCTTGGGCGGCCCGAAGGATGGCTGGCATTTCGTGTTCGGTCAGCCCAGGGATGACCGGAGCGATGAGGACCGTCGTGGGCACGCCCGCGGCGGCGAGCTGGTGTATGGCACGAAGTCGGGCGGCCGGGCTGCTGGTCCGCGGCTCCATCACTTTCGCCAGCCCCTGGTCCAACGTCGTAATGCTGATCGCGACGCTGACCGTGCCTTCCCGGGCCATCGCTGCCAACAGGTCGAGATCGCGCGTCACCAGGGCGTTCTTGGTGACCACGGCCAAGGGCTGACGTGCTTCCCAAGCGACTTCCAGACAGCGCCGCGCCAGGGCCAAGTCGCGTTCGATCGGTTGATAACAATCCGAGACGGCGGACATCATGATGGTTTCCGGCTCGTAGCCGTCGCGTGCCAACCAGTCTCGGAACAGTTCCGGCGCTCGCTCCTTGACGAAGATATGCGTTTCGAAATCAAGGCCGGCGCCCAACTCGAAGTATTCGTGGGTCGGCCGGGCAAAACAATAGCTACAGCCGTGGACGCAACCGCGGTAGACGTTGAGGCTGTACCGGAACGGAATATCCGGACTGTCGTTCTGACTGATGATAGTGCGGGCTTCGTCGCGGAAATAACGCGTCGGCACGCGACGCTTGCCTTGCACGGCCTCTTCGTCTGGATCGAGGGAATCGGGGTCGTCTTCGTAAACCAGGCCGGTGAAGCGATTGGCGGGATTACCATAGGCCCCTCGTCCCATGATCAGCGGCAACGGTTGCTTGCTCATGCCGCTATTCTATCCGACGATTGTTGCCGTCGGCGTCATCGAATGACAACCGGGGCGCCCCCGAGGCTGGGCGAAACCAGGGCGGCGGGCCGAAGGCGCGATTATGAGGCCGTCGGCGAACGGCTGCTGTAGCCGCCGCAAGACGCTTGCTTTTTTCGGCAGCTGCTTGACTTCCGGGGATTGGGTTTCTAGTTGTGGATGTGTCCGCTTCCTTTCGCAGGTTCGCACCGTTAAGAGGA
>JANWVS010000405.1 GCA_025056835.1 Gemmataceae bacterium
GGAAAAGGTAACGGCGCCGTTGGTGTCGACGGGAGAACTCGAAAAGAAGCTGAAATCGTCGCTCGAAAAACTGCAACAGGCATTGCCGGCACTTTCCACCACGGACGAACGACCGCCGGCAGCACCGCCTGGGAGCGGCGCTGGCGACAAGCCGGGGAGGCCGGCTACGAGCGTCGTGGCTCCTCAACCGATGCCGCCGCCTTTGCCTCCGATCGGCGGTATCACCGTTCCGGCCCCAAAAGCGATCGAATCCGGTGAAACGAAGCCTGGTCAGGAGACGATGCAAAAACCATCGATACGTCCGGTATTGTCGGAAAGTTCCCAGGGTAATGTGGTCGTTCGCGTCGATTCCAGCCACGATTTTCAAAAGCGTCTCGTCGACCTGGAGCTGAAGTTCTTGCAAGAGACTCGCGAGGCTCTCGCCGGCCGCCTCAAAGCGTTGCCGGACAACGACGCGGAGCGAAGCCGCTTGGCGGCGGAGCACCAACGGATCGTCGAACGTATCCAGCGGCTGCTCCGAGCAGCGGAACTCGCGGCCGCGCATTACGAAGCGCTTACCACCGCCCGACCGGTACTCGGCGAAAGCCCCTGGACGATTCATCTGGAAACTGTCGAGGGACGGACGGTGCTTCAGGCCGTCGTTCACCGCAAGGCGCGTTTCAAAATCACCTGTGATCGGCTCGATCTGCAAGCGCCACGCGGCACGGTGCTGGCCGTGGGTCGCGTCGCCATCGCTGGTGAAGGATTCCAGGGCAATTGTGAGCGATTGAGCATTCCCTTGCACGATGACCGGTTAATTCTTGAAGGCGGTGCGGAAGTCAGCGTGCGCACGCAAACGGTGGCGGTCAGCGACACGGCCCGGGAAGGGCAGCCGCCGTTGGTCGACTCTCGTCGGCACGACGAATCGGCGACGACCGGTGTTCCTCTTCTTCATCTCAAGGGAGATCACCTCGATTTGCGGTGGAGCGATCTTCAGCCGTCCGGGTCAAATGGCGCTCGCTTGGACGAGCCTGCCGACGGCAAAGTCATTCGCGCCACCCCAGGACCGATGGTCAAGGTGGCGTTTCATGGCAGCGGCAATGAGAAGTGGAGTGAATGGGGCATCCTTCAGCGCGTCAAGGACGCCGCGGCCGGCCAACCTGAATATCAGATTGTCGATGGCTCGGGCAAGCCGATCGTTTACGTCCACACTCCGAGCGGATTTTCCTTGGCTGAATACCTCGGCAAGCGCGTCAGCGTCTTCGGACGGGTGGCGACTCTCGACCGAACAGCGCCGGGCCTGAGCAATCGCGACGTTCGCGTCGTGCCGGTGATTACCGCCTCGCACGTGGCGTGGGAATGATCCCGGTTGCGAGCCGAGAAAAGCTGCCGACGGCGATTCAATCAGCTTCCCAGTCGAGACGGGTGGTTTGCAGGGCGGCGGAGGCGAAAGTTCTCCGCCGCACCTTTTCGCCCACCTCTTGCAGATCCAGCCAGCTACGGAGGAACGCACGACGCGGTTTTTCAGCCTTGGTGGCCGGGGGGCGGTTCGTTGCTGCGTCGGCTGTCGAGGCGCGCGAGACCGACGGTTGACCGGCGGTTGCTTCCTGACATAGTAATGGATCTGCTCGCCGGGTGCTGGCGGCCTGGTCCAGTTTCGGCTTTGACAATTTTGCGTCGACAACTAGGTTGTCGCCACGTCGATGGCAAAGGGTATGGTCACAGGCTGAAAATGACAGCCTTTGGAATTCCGGTGGCCGCCGACGTCGGATCCTCGGGCGGTCGGAGCGAAAAGTGCCCTTTTTGGTTTCATCGAGCGATTTTTCATGCTAGGCTTTCGATGACGCATCGACTCGCTCGGCAAAGGTGCGCATCACGGGAATAGCACTCGCAGAAAGCCAGAAAGTCAGGCCATGTGGATCAAGTTGGGCAATGAATACCTCAATCTCAGTCAGGTGATACGCGTTCGCTTCACGAAGGCCTTTCGGAGTGGTCACGAAGACTTGGCGGCGGAGGTGGAGACCCTGATCCGAGGAGAATTGCAGATTTTCACTCGATACCGCGGAGCCGAGGCAGTCGCTCTCCAAGATGCCCTTGGGCGACAAACTCTCGAGGCTGCACCGGCGCGCAGTTCCAATGCTCAAGCCAGCGCGGCACCGGTCGGTCAAGCGTTAGCGGCCACGCTACATGATATAAAGGTAACCTGAACCTTTGCGAGCCGGTTGAAGTCAAGCGTCGGTGCAAGCGGCTTGCGCCGACCGCCGCGCGTTCAACCGCCGCGCGCCGCGCCGACATGGGTCCTGTCGCGGGGTCGTGACATCTTATTGCTCTATCGACACCACGCGCACCGGAATGGTCACGCTGCTCGACTTGCCGCATAGCTCACAGCGTGCGCTCAGCTCGATGGTATAGCGGCCGGTGCGGTTCAGCGTGATAGCGTGTTGCAGGGGAATAATTCTAGCAGACTCATCGAAATTCTTGATGTTGCCTTTGATCGGCTGTGGCGTGGTCGGTTTGCCGTTTTCATCAAGAATCTTCATTTCAACCGACAGATCGGGTTGGTTTTTCTTATCGCGGCCGAAACCAACGGCGGCAAAGTTCAAGTAAATCGTGCTGCCGACGACCGCGGTGGGGTGGATGGGCACTTCGCCTTTGGCATCGGCATAAGTACCGACACGGATCAAGCCGAAATCAGCCGGCAGGACCTTGCCGCTGCCGTTCAAGGATTGGTTTTTCCCAGTAAGGCGATCGGTGATAGTGACTTTCCAGGAATACGTTCCGGGCTTGGCATTAAGCGGGATCTCGACGCTGGCGGCACAGGGCAGCTCATTGCCGCCGAGGAAGTTCTGGGCAATGGAGTTGTACGGTTCTTGTTTGTAGAACAGCGTGCCGGACGGGTCATAAACTTCGATGGCAATGCTGTACGAGGCGCGGCCTTTTTCGTCGTTCTTCAGGTTTTTGACTGAGAAGCTGAAATGGGCCACGTCGCCGGGCAGTATGCCTTTCCCCTTGGGGCGGGTAGCACCCAAGTGGCCATACGTGGGGCGCGGCTCCGTGATTTCGAGCGCAGCTTCCTGGCCGGTGCCAGCGTGCAAAACCGCAGTCAACAGAATCGGTGCCAACATGCCGTTCATCCTCAGTGGAACAACGCGTAGGTTTTTGTCAAGCGATTCTCAAGCGAGAAGCCGTCGATTACCGCACTCTCCACGGGTCGGTTCGCGGCGGATTGTAGCGAACCTGGAAACCAGCGGCCGCTTGGGCCGACGTCGTGTAGGCAACAAATAGATCGTGGAGAGCATAGTAAGCATTTTCGTCCCCAGGATTCGCAGCGGCAAACGAGAGACCGTTCTTGATCATGTAATCGATCAGCTCCGGCACCGTGCGCCCT
>JANWVS010000406.1 GCA_025056835.1 Gemmataceae bacterium
GTTTTGCCCCGAGATCGAGAACCGGTTCGCCACGACTTGCAACCAGCCCGGCCGGTGGAGGAACTGGGGAGGTTTTGTCCCACCAATTCCCGCTACGAGTACGACATTCGCGAGCTGCTGACCTGTCTGCTTGACGACGCCCCATTCGACGAATACAAGGCGGAGTTCGGTTTGACGCTTGTTTGCGGCTACGGCAGGTTGGGCGGCGTGCCAGTCGGCATTGTGGCCAATCAGAAGAAGCGATCCAAGGCACCGAGCGGCGAGCTGCAATTCGGCGGCGTCATTTATGTTGATGCTGCCGACAAGGCTGCCCGGTTCATCATGGATTGCAACCAGGCGCGCGTGCCCTTGATCTTCTTGCAAGACGTGAATGGCTTTATGGTCGGTCGCGATTCTGAACAAGCCGGCATTATCCGGTCCGGTGCGAAGCTGGTAAACGTCATAGCCAACAGCGTGGTGCCCAAGATAACCGTGATCCTCGGCGGCTCGTACGGCGCAGGCAATTACGCCCTGTGCGGCAAGGCCTTCGATCCGCGCTTTATTTTCGCCTGGCCGAGTGCCAAATACGCGGTCATGGGCGGCGATCAGGCAGCCGGCACTCTGTTGGACATCACCATTGCCGGTCTCCGGCGTGCCGGCCACGAACCGGATGCCGCCGAGCTACAGGAGTTGCGTCGCAAAGTCGCGGCCAGCTATCAAGAGCAGACGGACGTGCGCTACGCCGCAGCGCGGTTGTGGGTCGATGCGATCATCGAACCGGCTCACACGCGGGCGACGTTGCTGACCGCCCTTGCCGTGGCCCTGCGCTACGACTCCAGCGTGCCGTTCCGGACGGGTGTGCTTCAGGTATAATTCCCGAATGACCGAACCACACCATTTACCATCGGTGTTTTCACGTTCAGCGCATGATTGGCGCCGGATCGCGGCGTCGGTGCTGCTGGTGCTGGCCACAGCCGGCGTCGTCTATTGGATCACCCGGCCGACAGGCGTCGAAAACGCCAACTCAATGCCGAGCCAAGCTGTCCCCGTGGCCCCGCGGAGGTAGCTGCCGCCGCGGCCGCCACGACCTGCCGCGCCGCAGCCAAACGCATAAAAAAGGCCGTATGTAGGGAGACACGGTAATGAATGTAGGGAGACACTGCATGAGTGTTCCTGAATCGGCGCCGGCCAACTTTATTCACCAGATCATCGACGAAGACAATCGCACCGGCAAATTCGGCGGGCGAGTCCACACGCGCTTCCCACCAGAGCCTAATGGGTATCTCCATATCGGCCATGCCAAGTCGATTTGCTTGAATTTCGGCACGGCCCTGAAGTACGGCGGGAAATGCAACTTGCGTTTCGATGACACGAATCCGAGCAAGGAAGATCAGGAATACGTGGACTCCATCATGGAGGACGTCCGTTGGCTTGGTTTCCAATGGGACAACCTCTTCTACGCCTCTGATTATTTTGAGCAACTGTATCAGTGGGCCATTGAGTTGATCTAGATAGGAAAAGCCTACGTCTGCGACCTAACCCCTGAACAAGTGACGGAATATCGCGGCGGCTTCGATCCGGCCACCTGCAAACCCAGCCCCTATCGCAATCGTTCCATCGAGGAGAATCTCGAACTGTTTCAGAAGATGCGGGCTGGCGCCTTTCCAGACGGGTCACGAACTCTGCGCGCCAAGATCGACGTGACGTCGCCGAATATCAACCTCCGCGATCCGGTCATGTATCGGATTCTGCGGGCGACGCACCACCGCACCGGCGATGCGTGGTGTATTTATCCGACCTATGACTGGGCCCACGGCCAGTGCGATTCAATCGAAAGAATAACCCATTCCATCTGCACGCTGGAATTTGAGAACCATCGACCGCTTTACGATTGGTTCATTCGCGAGTTGGGCATTTATGCGCCCCAACAGATTGAATTTGCGCGCCTGAACCTGACCTACACGGTCATGAGCAAGCGCAAGCTTCTCGAACTGGTGCGCGATCGACATGTGTCCGGTTGGGACGATCCGCGGATGCCGACGCTCTCGGGTTTGCGCCGCCGTGGTTACACTCCCGAAGCGATTCGGGCGTTTTGCGAGCGCATCGGCGTCTCGAAGTACGACGGTACGATCGAAATGCAATGGCTGGAAGACGCGGTGCGTGCCGATCTCAACAAACGAGCGCCGCGCGTCTTTGGCGTGCTGCGGCCCCTCAAGGTCGTTATCGACAACTATCCCAGCGGGAAAACGGAAGAGCTTGACGCGGTCAACAACCCGGAAGACCCCAACGCCGGCACGCGCAAGGTGCCGTTTTCCAAAGTGCTGTACATCGAGCGCGATGACTTTCGCGAAGATCCCCCGAAACAGTTTTACCGCCTGGCTCCTGGTCGGGAAGTGCGGCTTCGCTGGGCTTATTTCATACGCTGTGAATCGGTGGCGAGGGATCCAGCCACCGGTGAGATTACGCAGCTGCACTGTACTTACGACCCGGCGACCAAGGGGGGCAACGCGCCCGATGGCCGAAAAGTCAAGGGAACGATCCACTGGGTCTCCGCGGCCCACGCCGTTCCAGCGGAGATTCGCTTGTATGATCATTTGTTCTCAAAGCCGGATCCCGACGACGTGCCTCCAGGACAGACGTACCAGGCTAATCTCAACCCGAATTCGCTGGAGGTAGTCCAAGGATATTTGGAACCCAGCGTCGCCGCGGCCGCTCCCGGAAGTCGGTTTCAGTTTGAACGCCTAGGATACTTTTGCGTGGATTCGAAAGATTCTCGCCCCGGGCGATTGGTGTTCAATCGCACCGTGACGCTGGCGGACACCTGGGCCAAAATCGAAAAGGGGCAAAAACAACCATGAACCTGATTCGCGTTTTCCAAGCGGCGCGATGGTGTTTGCTGGCGTTGTGCGGTCTTGTCGGTTCCGAAGTCGCGGGACAAACTACAGGCCCGGAGTGGCCGCCCGTCAACCTCGCGACGATCTGGACCGTCGATCCATCCTGGCCGCAGCGACCGTCGGAATTCCAGTGGGGCCATGTGCCGGGAATCGCCGTTGATGCCAAGGATCAAGTCTACGTGTTCACCCGGGCGGATCCGCCGGTTCAAGTGTACGATGCCAACGGCAAATTTCTACGCGCCTGGGGCAAAGGAATCGGAAGCGCCCACCATATTAAGGTTGATGCCGATGGCTTTGTGTGGATCGCGGACACCCTTTATCACGTCGTGCAAAAATACACGGACCAAGGCAAATTGCTTCTGACGATAGGCGTCAAGGGAGAAGCCGGGCGCGACACTCAGCACCTGAATCAACCTTGCGACATGGCTGTGGCGGCCAACGGCGATGTCTACGTGGCCGATGGCTACGGTAACGCT
>JANWVS010000407.1 GCA_025056835.1 Gemmataceae bacterium
ACACCGCTCGTCAGATGGACAAACTCGTGATCATCCGTTCGCTGACGACGACGGAAGGCGATCACGCTCGCGGCACGCAGCTGATGCATACTTCGTACACTCCCAACCCTGCCATTCAGTTCCCCTCCATCGGTGCGGTTGCCGCGCAGCAGATCCCACGTCTGGCGGGCTATCGGGAAATCTCTTTGCCCAATTACATCACCATCGGCGGGGGCGGCGGCGGTGCGTCCGGCCCTGGTTTCCTCGGCATGGTTTATGCGCCGTTCAACATTCAAAACGCAGGCTCGCCTCCTGAGAACCTGCGGCCTCCGCAATCGGTTGCCGGCAATGCCGACGAAATGACGGCCCGAATCCAACGGCGGCGGCGGCTGTGGAACCTTAGCGAAGACGAATTCATGATGGGCCGTGTGCCGCACCTCAATTCCCAAAACCGCAACCGCTTCGCCGATGCCTCGAAGGCCCACAACGACGTTTATCAGCGTGCTTTCAGTCTGGTGGCTTCGTCGGAAGGCAACGTGTTCAACCTCCAGGGCGAAAACACGAACCTGCTGACCGAATACGGCGCCGCTGGTCCGGGTGCCAACGCCTTTGGCCGCGCCGCCGTCGTGGCGCGCCGTCTGGTCGAGGCAGGGGTTTCTGCCGTCGAAATCTCCATGGGCGGTTTTGACACGCACAACCAGACCTTTAACGCTCATCGGACGACTCTCCAACCCAACCTCGATCGTGCCATGGCGGCGCTCGTCCGCGACTTGCACGACCGTGGGTTGTGGGGGAACACCGTGTTGTTGTGGATGGGTGAATTCGGCCGGACCCCGCGGATCAACCAGAACGTCGGTCGCGACCACTGGGCCCGCTGCTGGTCGGTCGTCGTCGGCGGCGGCGCCATTCGCGGCGGTCAGGTGTATGGCTCGACCAATGCCGACGGCACCGATGTCCGCGACAATCCTGTTCGGGTGGGCGATGTCTTCGCCACGGTCTACCGTGCTCTGGGCATCGATCCCGCCACCCAGGTTCGGGACGCCATCGGCCGGCCGTTCGCCATCGCCGGCGGCAATGGGCGACCGATCGAAGCGCTCTTCTAATCAACTGATTCCGGCATTGATCCGACCGAGGCCGTTGGGCCTTTTCGATGCGAATAATCGAGGCGAAGTTCTTACAGGAGCTTCGCCTCTTTTGTTGTCGCTGGGCGGCGACGCGCCGTGGTGTGCAAGCGGAATTCTTTCATCACCTCCTTCACTGCGTAACAAACCTAGTCAAATCCGCCTAGCCTGCTATAATCATCTGCTTAGAGGAAAACGACCTATGAACCGCCCATACACTCTCATTTCGACCGACCTCTGCGGCTCGGTCACGTGTGTGCGTTTGGCGAAAAAAGAGCTAAACGACTCTGATTTGCAGGAGCTGGGCAACGAAGTCGCCCGGCTGGTGGATGAAGACGGCTGCCGAAAGATTGTGCTCGTCCTGGGACCAGATGATCCGAAATGCCTTTACAGCGTCTTTCTGGCAAAGCTGCTGAATCTGCAAAGACGGTTGCAAGCCACCGGCGGCGGTCTGGCCTTGGCGTGTCTGAGCGAGACGACACGCGATTTATTCCACGCTGCCGGGTTGGAGCCGTTCTTCCAGTTTTATCCCGACACGGCTAGTGCCTTGGCCGCGCTGCAATGACGCCGCTTCCTGGTGCGCCGCGCCGGGCAACGGAGGGTGCGGAATCAAGGAATCATCCACCCCAGCCAATAGGCTTGGGCCAGGACCCACAGTCCCATCAACAGTGCGAGCACCAAGCTGTGCACGAACACGAAGCGTAAGATCGGACCTTCCTGGTTGTGCTGCCCGGTCGCCACGGCTGCGACGACGATGCTCTGGGCGTCGATCATTTTGCCCATGACGCCGCCGGTGCTGTTGGCCGCCGCGAACAAAACTTTGGCCTGAACGTCGGTCAACGGCACGATGCCGGCATCGACGAGTTGGCCCGCGGTGATCGTTTGCAGACTGCCGAACAAAGCATTAGACGACGTATCCGATCCGGTCAAGGCGACGCCAAGCCAACCCAAGAGTGCGGCGAACAGCGGGTAGAGCCAGCCGGTGCGCGTAAAGGCCAGACCGAGGGTCGCGTCCATGCCGCTGTAGCGCGTCGTATAGGCGATCGCGAGCATGCAGGCGATGGTCAGCAGCGGCCAGCGCATGGCGCGGCAAGTCTTGGCGAATAGGACGAGGAACCTACGTGGAGCGATGCGCAACCACGCGGCCGACAAGACCGCCGCACAGAAAATGCCGGTTCCGGTCGCCGATAGCCAATTGAGATCGTAAATAGCGGTTTCCGCCTCGCGCTGCCGCACCACCGGTTGATCGCGGGCGATGCGGCCGTGTAAGGCCGGCACTTTGATCATCACCACCGTCGCTTGAATTGCGATCGTCTCAGGACGATCCGCGAACGCCTTTTTTAAGGTTCGGTCGGGAGCGCCCAACGCCGTCTTCACCGGCGGCAGGCCCCAAAGAAATACGAAGACCGACAGCAAACCCCATGGCACCCAGGCTGAGGCAATCTGCCACCGGCTTGGGTGCGGGAAGTTCGCCTGCGGGGCCGGAGGCGGTTCATCCGGGAAATGCCACACCTCTGCCGGCTGCCACACGCGCAAGAAAAGTGCCAGGCTGACCAGCGACACCAGTCCGCCGGCGACGTCGACCAGCCAAGGGCCGTGGTAATTGGCAAGGGCGAACTGCACGATCGCAAAACTGCCGCCGCACACCAGCAACGCCGGCCAAACGCCAACGACTCCCCGCCAACCAGCCATGACCCACACCAACCACACGGGTACGATCAGCGAGAAAATCGGCAATTGTCGGCCGGCCATGGCGCTCAGTTGAATTATGTCCAAGCCTGTGACCTGGCCGAGCGTGATGATGGGAGTGCCCAGCGCCCCGAAGGCAACCGGCGAGGTATTGGCCAGCAAGGCCAGCCCGGCCGCGTACAAAGGTTTGAACCCGGTCCCCATCAGCAGCGCTGCCGAGATCGCCACGGGCGTTCCGAAGCCGGCGGCCCCCTCAACAAAGGCCCCAAAACTGAAGGCGATCAGCAAGGCTTGGATGCGGCGGTCGCTCGACAGGGCCGCGACCGAGTGTTTGACAATTTCGAATTGCCCCGTCGCCACGGTCAGGTTGTACAAAAAGATCGCCATGAGCACGATCCAGCCGATCGGCAGCAGTCCAAAGGCAGCGCCGTTGCCCGCCGCCGGAAAGAAGTAATCCACGGAGAGTGAAAGGGCGGCGGCAATACTGTAAAGCGAGCGCACAGAGGGGAAGGCTTTGCCGGTCTCGATCTGGCTCAGCATGCTGGCGCTCACTTCGGCC
>JANWVS010000408.1 GCA_025056835.1 Gemmataceae bacterium
CATGTCCTTGACGACGGGGTGCATCAGGTGGGGAATCTTGCCGTATTCCGTCAGCTCCGTCATCTTGGGATCAATCATGATCATCTTGACTTCATTGGGCCGCCGCGTCATGAGCATCGAAAGAATGATGGCATTCATACAGACCGACTTGCCGGTGCCGGTGCTGCCGGCGATCAGCAAGTGCGGCATGTCGGCGAGATCGTACAACAGCGGCCGGCCCTCGGTGTCCTTGCCGAGGAAGAGAGGAAGTTTCATTTTGCTCACTCTGCGACCAGCCGTCTGGAGAACTTCTTTGAGCCGCACGATTGCCCGGTGTTCGTTCGGCACCTCGATGCCCACTGTATTCTTTCCGGGAATCGGGGCCACGACCCGCACGCTAGGCACGCGCAGGTGTAGAGCCAAATCGTCGGCCAGGGCCGTGACCTTGTTGACCCGCATGCCCGTTTCCAGAGCCACTTCGTACTGCGTGATCACCGGGCCGGTGTTGATGCCGACAACGCGGATGTTCAGATCGAAATCCTGAAACGTCTTTTCCAACAACGCCGCGGTCTCGCGCAGCTTTTGGTCATGTTGTTCAAAGGGAAACGGCTCGGGATCCGTCAACAGGCTTGTGGGGGGCAGGACAAAATCATCGAACCGGTGCAGGTCCTCGACGGCGTCGCCCCGATGCCGTTGAATCGGCAGGATCATCGGCGCGTCGTCGTCGCTGAACGAAGTCGAGGAGTCGTCCGGCGCTGACTTCACGCCCGCATGGTTGATAGGGATGGATTTCTCAGCCGCAGGCGGCGCGACTGTCTGCACCGACCGCGCTTGGGTCCGGGACCGCGGAACGGTCAGCGGCCCGAGCAGACGCGCCAGGACGAAGCCGCAGTGTTTGCTGATCGTCCATGACCAAGTTACGACGGCGCTGGCGAGAGTGTTTGCCGCCAACAACAAGCCGGCAGCACCCGCGCAACAGCATGCGATCCCTTTACCCAGTCCCGTCAGGTGCTTGTCGAGCCAAATGTTGAGGGCCATCCCCAGGGCGCCGCCTCGATCGGAGATTGTTGGTCCCAGGAGGTCACCGCCGAGGCATTCCGCCGCCACCGCCGTACACGTCAACAAGATCAGCCAGCCGAAGACGCGCAGAGCGCAGACCCACCAGCGCTTACGCAACAGGAGCAGAAGCACCAGGCCAAACCAGGTCGCCAGCAAAACGTAGGCGCCGATACCGAAGACGAATAAAAGTTTGGCGGCGATCCAAGTGCCGGGATGGTCAAGCAACTTGTCGTCACTGCGCGCATCGTGACTGAGCAAGCACAAAGCGACCAGCAGCCCGGCTACCAACAGGAGCCAAGCGATGCCGTCGCTGCGTTGTGCCCGCGCTTTTGTCGCCGATCGTGATTCACGACGTGCTTTCACAGTGCGTGGGCCAGACGCTCAATCGGGTCGTGATTGCTCCGGCTGCGCGGAGTCTCGTTCATCGTATCCGCCCCAACCCTAGCCTGCCGAGACCGAGTCGAACGAAAATCCGAGAAGCCCGGCAGCGGTGCATGTCATTGGCGGTGCCACCGCGGCGATCGGCAAAATCGGTGCGATCGTACCCAAAAGTGGTTGGCCACGGTACGGTCATTCGTCCAGAGACGATATCCATTTGGCTTCGGATTACGGATTCGGGAAGCTCGCGTCATAGTCGCCTCTGCCGCCATGCCGCGGTCGGTTATTATTCCTACACCGCGAACGGCTTGACGATTGTAGCGATCGGCGCGAGCAACGACGACCCGACTTTAGGACGCCGCGCCCATCGCTGTCGGCCAAGCGACACGAGCGCCGTGCTGCGCAGTAGCCGATCAGTCGAGTCGTCAAAACCAGCAAAGTCGTCCGGTTTCTCTCAGTCGTGCTCGGCTGAGATATCTAATTCTCCGCGGTCGCGATCTTGTCTTGCATTCGAGTCGGTTTGGTTTACAATCGATGGTAGCGGATCGGCGCGTAAACCGAACCGAGCAAGTCCTTTGCGCGCCGGCGGCAGGAGCATCTTGACCATGGTTCACGGCTTTTACGACCTGACCGAAGCGGCGCAGGCACTGGGTATGTCTGAGGACGAGCTGCGGCAAATGGCCCAGAAGAACCAGATTCGCTCGTTCCAGGACCGCGGCACGCTGCGTTTCCGGCAAGCCGACATCCAAGAATTGGCCCGACGCCGCGGAGCGACCAGCGACCCGGACATGATTCTCGCTGAACCGAAAAGCACCGGTCCGAGAACGCCGTCGACGCCGCGTAGCGGTACCCAGCCCAAAAGCGGGCCGCAACCGCGCAGCGGCGTCCAACCGAAGAGCGGTCCCAAGTCGCCGCCGCGAACCCCTAGTAAACAAGCTACCGCCGACGCCCCCGAAGTCTTTGACTTCGCCCTAGATACCGGCGACGACGCCATCGATATTGGTCGAGAACATTTGTCGGACCTTCCCGGCAAAAGCGGCAAAAAATTGGCCAGCGGCAGCGACAGCGATGTTAAGCTGGTCGCGGATATTTCAAGCCCCGACAGCGATGTAAAACTCGTCAGCGAAACCGGTCCGCGTACGCCGAAGGCCGCGGGTCAGCGTAAGTCTCAGTTGAGTCCCACTTCCCCTGCGCCGAAGAAGTCATCCCGTCTCGCGGGCGGGCCTCCGCAGGCCGACAGCGGCGTCCGTCTTGTGACGGGAGATAGCGACAGCGACGTCAAGATTGTCGGCCCCGAACCGGCGCACGACGAAGTGCCGTTGGGCCAACAGCCGCCCCCTTCCGCCACCGATAGCGACATCCGTCTGGAACACATGATGTCGCCGCGCCTTAGCAGTAGCGATGAAATGAACCTCACCGAGGAAATCAACCTCGACGAGGAAATCAAGAAACAGGAGGCAGCTCAAAAGCAAACGACCAAGGCGCGCGTTCGGCCAAAGTCGGAACTGAAATTCCCCACGCAGTCGCCCTTTGAGTTGTCGGATTCCGACCTTAACGCTCCCACCGAGACCAGCAACCGACCTAGCAGCAGTGACTTCGAGTTGACACCGCAAGGAGTCAAGGATGACAGCGACGGCAGCATCGTCTTGGAGCCTAGCAGTGACGAATATCAACTCGAGGCTTCGTCGGACGCCGAGGAGAAGCCGGTGACGGGGCCGTCGAGCGGCATCAATTTGAGCAAACCGGCCGACGCCGGCATCTCTCTCGAAGAGGACTCCACCAGCGATTTCGATCTGGACCTCAGTTTGGAAGTCGACGACAGTGCCTCGAAGACTTCCAAAAAGGAGGCGGTCGCCGACGATTCCTCCAGTGAATTCGAACTGACGCTCGACGGCGCCGACGAAGGCGGCGGACTCGATTCGGATAGCGAG
>JANWVS010000409.1 GCA_025056835.1 Gemmataceae bacterium
CAGCGCGGAGCACCAACGGCCATAGCGCAGCAGAAAGTGCCCGTCGCAGGACATGATCGCGGAGGCCAAGGCGATGGCGATCCAGGGCAGCAGCGGCGTCACGTACCGCGGCGAGCAGTTTTCGGTTGCGACCGTGGCCGCGATCCACAGCAGCAACGTCGTCGCCAAGAAATGGTGCCACGATCCGGGCCGCAGCTCCCACCGCGCCGCAGCCCAAAAACCGCGTGCGGCCGGAAGCAGCCACGCCAGATGCAAAGCGGCGAGGCCGAGCACCAACAACGGCAAGCGGTGCACGACATCGCTCACCTGATACACCAAGCGCTGGGCGAATTGATCGTGCCACATTTCCTGGACCGTCTCTTGGGCATGGTGCCACATGATCGGAAGGAAGCCCGCCAGCCCCACCGCAATGCCGGTCGCCGCAGGCAGCGCCAACTTGCGTAGTCTGAGGTTACGGAGGTGCGGTAGATCAAGAAGGCTGTGCAGGCCGATGCAGCCGATCAGCAACAAGGCCGGCAAACCTTTGGTGGCAGACGCCAGACCGATGCCCAGGGCAAACCACCACGCTCCGCCGGTGTCGGACCAATTCGCCCGACGCAGCCGGAAATAGCCGTAAACCGCCAGCGACGCGAACAGGGTCAGCAAGATGTCCGGCAAACAGCGAACGGCACAGAGAAGAAACAACGGATTGGCCAGCAACACCCAAACGGCCAAGCGCGCCGCACGCGGATCGGGCGTCACCACGCGCGCCAATCGCCAGGTGAGGACAAGCTGGCCGACTGCGGCCAACACAAAAGGCAATCGCGCCGCCACGATGTTCGCACCCAGCACCCGAAAACTAACCAGCAACACCCAATAGGTCAGCAGGGGTTTGTTGAGCCGCGGCGAGCCGTCATCGTAGCGCGGTACGAGCCAATCGCCCGTTTGGTGCATCGTGAGGGCGGCATCCAGATAAAATCGCTCATCCGGATACATCAACAGAAAATGGAACGACCAGGGAGCCACGCCCAGCCCCAAAAGCAGCAGGGGAAGGGTTAATTCGTGCCGCACAAGCCGGGCAAACAAGGTAAACCCGTTCGACTGCTGCGGGGTAGGTGCTGCGGCGATCTGACACGCTGGGGTGGCTAAATCAAGGATGCCGGTCAATTTTGGCGTCATCACGGCCGTACTCGAGTTTTGCAGGTTCCGTCCTCGCACTGATCGGGAATCGGCCGGTCGCCATCATATCCGAACGGCGTGTCTTTTTTGAACATCAATCTCCGAAGTTCGTGCCGACGCGTCGCGCTGCCCGAATGAGGGGATGGTCGGGAGGCACCAATTTGAGCTTACCCGCGACCGCTTCCAAAGGCACCGACGACACCTCGGTGCCCTTGATGCACACCATGCGGTTGTAGACACCTTCGTTGAGCATTTCAGCGGCGTGGACCCCGAGGCGCGTAGCCAGGACGCGGTCGAACGGCGTCGGCACGCCGCCGCGTTGCAAATGACCCAAGACCGTAACGCGCGTGTCCATGCCCAGTCGATCCTTGATGGCTTTGGCGACCAGGAAACTAGCCCTGCCCAGGCCGCTATCGTCATACGCATCGGTGCGGTCTTTCTTTTTTTTCTTGTCGCTTTTACCGTCGTTTTTCTCTCCTTTGTGTTTTCCCTCTTTCTTCTTGGCTTTCTTGGCGTCTTTGCCGTTGTCGCTGCCGTTCGGCGAGCTGGAGGCTTCCGACGAGCGTTTCGGCACCGCTCCCTCGGCCACGGCGATGATGCTGAACCACTTGCCGCGCCGCCGGCGCTCGGTCAAATGCTGACAAATGCTCTCGAGATCGTAGGGAATTTCGGGAATTAAGATGATGTCGGCCCCGCCTGCCACTCCGGCCGCCAGGGTCAGCCAGCCGGCGTTGTGCCCCATCAACTCGATCACCATAACGCGCAAATGCGCTTCGGCGGTGGAGTAAAGTCGATCAATCGCCTGCGCCGCCGTTGTCACCGCGGAATCATAGCCGAACGTGATGTCGGTTTCGACCAAGTCGTTGTCGATCGTCTTGGGCAGGCCAATAATGTTCAGGCCGTGCTGCATCAGATTATAGGCGACCTTGTGCGTGCCGTTGCCCCCCAAACAGACCAGGCAATCGAGGCCCAGGCGGTTGTAGGTCTCAACCGCGCGCGGCGTCAAATCGACAGTTTGGCCCCCCGGCAGCGGCATCTTATGGGGCTTTTCGCGGCTGGTGCCGAGGATCGTGCCGCCCAGCGACAGAATGCCCGATACGTCGTGCAAATGCAAGACGCGCGAATGATTCTCCACCAGGCCGCGAAAGCCTTTTTCGATGCCGATGACTTCAATGTGAAAATCGCTGATTGCCGGTTTCGCGACGCCGCGAATGGCCGCATTCAGTCCCGGACAATCGCCGCCGCTCGTTAAAATGCCAATGCACTTTGCTTGGGCCATGGGTCGAAGTTCCAAGGATGTTTCGGCGAATTTTAAGCGCCAGAGACTCGATCGAAAACCGGGTGCGTCGGCGTCGGTGTATTATAACCAGCGACGCGAGTCCATCCCAGCGACGCGGCTCGCCGGACCTTTCCAACAACGACGGAGAAGCGATGCAACGCGCAAC
Organism: Gemmataceae bacterium; assembly: GCA_025056835.1. Taxonomy (GTDB): domain Bacteria; phylum Planctomycetota; class Planctomycetia; order Gemmatales; family Gemmataceae; genus JANWVS01. Next base: position 2,604 of record JANWVS010000409.1, read on the forward strand.
GTTGGCCTTGGTTGTGGCGCTGTTCTTCGGCGTCAACCCCATGCGTGCCCAAGACGTCAACCGCCTCAGCGACGAAGAAAAAAGTGCCGGTTGGCGGCTGTTATTCGACGGGCAAACGACGGCGGGTTGGCGCGGCTACAAAGCAAAGGCGATGCCGGCGAGTTGGCGAGTCGAAAACGGCTCCTTGCTCTCCCGACACCAACCGGGTCAATCGTCGGGAGACATCATCACCGCAGACCAGTTCGACGATTTCGAATTAATTATCGATTGGAAGATGACCAAGGGCGGCAACAGTGGAGTGTTCTACCGTGCTACGGAAGAATACCAGCATGCCTGGCAGTCGGGACCGGAATTTCAGATTCTCGATAATCAACACCACATCGACGGCCTCAACCCGCTTTCCTCGGCCGGAGCCTGTTATGCGGTTTTCGCTCCCGCTAAGGATGTCACCAAACCGCTTGGCCAATGGAATCGGGCCCGCATCCTCGCCAACGGCAAGCATGTCGAACATTGGCTCAATGGCGAGAAGTTGCTGGAATACGACATCGGTTCCAACCGCTGGCTGGGACACGTCAAAACGAGCAAATTCTTCGCCTCGGCCTACGGACAATCCACCTGGGGTCGAAGCCTCAAGGGCCACGTCGGCTTGCAGGACTATGGTGGGGCCATCGAGTTTCGCAACATCAAAATCCGACCGTTGAACGCCGCAGCCAATCGCGGCGGCCAATAGCTCAGGGCCGTG
>JANWVS010000040.1 GCA_025056835.1 Gemmataceae bacterium
GACGACCAAGGCAGCGACATCACCTGGGAAACGATCCATCGCGGCCCGGGGTATCACCTCTGGTATGCCGACGGTAAAATCCGCCCCGCCAAGCTGCTGCCGCTGGTGCCGGTCAAGGCCCTGGTGGCGATTCGGCATCGGGAATTCCGGGACGCCGACGGCGAACGCTGCGTCCAGCACCAGGCCCACCTGTACGTGCAAACCGACAGCAAATCGGCGGCGCTGGTGACGCGGATGTTGGGATCGACAACGCAACAGGTGGCCGAACAAGGCTTGGCCCAACTTCAGCTGTTTTTTTCCGGCCTCAGCTGGTATTTAGAGCGCTATCCCGAGCGCGCCGCGGAGTTGCTCGAGGAGATGGAATAGCCCATGACGAGGCTTGGCCATGGAATTCCTCCCGAAGCCGGAAGTCAAGCGGTGCTACTTCGACGACCGCAGTCGGCCGCCGATGTCGGCCATGGAATTGTCCTGGCACCCCGACGGACCGGGGCTGGCCGAACGGACTTGGCACTTGCCGCAGGGGTTGCGCATCCACGGCGCGGCCCCGACGCGCTTCGGCATCGCCATCGAGCGGACCGGCAGCGACGCGTACAACGTCCGCGTACTGTGGGACCAAGTGACGGTCTGCTGGCAGGCGCTGACCCGCGTGCAGATCATGACCAGTTCGCTGTCGATTATTCTGCAAGCCCTGGGCAGCGACATGTGGCACATGCTGCACCAGCCCGTTGACGAAGCTGCCGTCGGGCAGAGGCAAGCGGCCTGACGCGCGACGGGCCGTGCCGGCGGCTCGCAGGGGGCCTTTGAGCGCGCAGCGCCGCGGCGCGGCTCACTCCGCCGTCGTCTCGCCGGCAGGCTTGCCCTTGCGCGGCAGGTCTTTGAGGCTCTTCAGGCCAAACACTTGCAAGAACTTCTTCGTTGTTCCGTAAAGGACCGGCCGCCCCAGCGAATCGTCCCGGCCGACGATCTTGATCAGTCCCTTTTCCATGAGCAGGCGAAGCGTGTCGGCGCAATTGACGCCGCGGATGGCTTCGATGTCGGCGCGCATGATCGGCTGCCGATAGGCGACGATGGCGAGCGTTTCGCGGGCGGGAGCACTGAGGCGGAGATCGTGGCTGCCGCGCCGCAGCGAGCTGAGCCAACGGTGATATTCCGGCCGCGTCAACAGCTGGAAGCCGCCGGCGATTTCTTCGATCTGAAAGGCCGTGCCGTCTTGATCGTAGAAGTTTTGCAGCTTCTTCAGCAGGCGGCGGGCGGCGGCAGCGTCGGCCAAACCCGCAGCCTGGGCGAGGCGCCGCGCCGGCAACGGCTCATCGGCCACCAGCAGCACCGCCTCCAACGTCGCCAGGGCCGTGTCGCGCCCCAAGGGGTCCTGCGGCACCGACTCGGCAGCGGCGCAGCAACCCAAGCGCTCGCTCAGCGTCGGCCGCGCGTTGCGCGGCAGCCGTTGCCATGAGGGGTGCGGGCATCCCTTGATCCAGGCCGAGGCCGCGGGTGGATGGCCCAAGGGGAGGGACACGGCAGAAGTTCCTCGTTGGGAGCAGTGTTGCCGACGTTTGTGTTCTCCTATAAAGTAACGCCCGTCTTGACTCGTGACCAGCCTGGTGTGCAAGGAGCCGGGACTCGTGGCTTGCCCCCTGTTGGCCGCTTCGACGTTATCGACCTGGGTGATCGTGGTCGCATTCATCGCGGCGGCGCTTCTGATCGGCCTGATGCTGGTCTCGGCCATTTTTTCCGTCTGGCTTGAACGCAAGGTTGCCGGTCGCATTCAGGATCGCCTTGGTCCGACCCGTGTCGGCGGCAAGTTCGGGTGGCTGCAAACCCTCGCCGACGGCGTCAAGCTCCTGGCGAAAGAAGATTTCATCCCCGCCGTGGCCGATCAGATGCTCTTCCGCGTCGGCCCGTACATCGCCTTGGTCGGATCGTTCATGGGGTTTTTGGCCTTGCCGTTCGGCGTCGGCGTCGTCGCCATGGAAATGAACATCGCCGTCTTCTTCATGCTCGCCGCCATGTCGAGCGAAGTCTTCGGCATCATCCTGATCGGCTATGGCTCGGGGAGCAAGTGGTCGCTTTTCGGCGGCATGCGCGAAGCGGCGCAAATGGTCAGCTATGAAATACCAATGGCCCTGTGCGTGATCGTCCCGGTCATTGTCGCGGGGACCATGAACTTGCACACCATCGCTCTGCAACAAACCGGCGGCATCTGGAACTGGTACATTTTCCACGATCCGTTCACCTTCGCGGCGTTTTGGACCTACTTCACCTGCGCGATGGCCAGCTGCAAGCGCGCCCCTTTCGATCTGGCCGAGGCCGAGAGCGAACTGGTGGCCGGCTTTCACACGGAGTATTCCGGCTTCCGTTGGCTGGTGATCTTCATGGCCGAGTACGGCAGCATGGTGGCGGTCAGCGGCATCGCCAACGTGATGTTCCTCGGCGGCTGGAGCCTGGGCATTCCGGTGGAATTGGCCGAGTCGTTGAAGTTCGACTTCCTGAGTTTTACGGCTTTTGGACGAGACCTGAACCTCGGCCTGATCCTCGGCAACGTGATCAACGTGGTCGTGTTCATCTTCAAGTGCTGGTTTTTGGTGTTCATCATGATGTGGGTGCGTTGGACGTTGCCGCGGCTTCGCATCGACCAGGTCATGATGACGTGCTTGAAGTACCTTGTTCCCATCGCCTGTGTGCTGTTGGTCGGGGTGAGTTTGTGGCAGTTGTTGCTGCCCGCCGCGGTCGCGACCATATTGTCGTGGGTGATTTTCGGTCTGAGCATGGCGGGGCTGGCTTGGTTTGCATGGACGCTCAAGACCTTCGCCAGCGCCAAGCCGGGCGACGCCATGGCGGGCATGTGGCGCATGACCGACGTGCCGGGCTACCAAGGGGCCAAACAACCAACGTGAGGCGAACCGTGCCGTCGGGCGGCTGCGGCGCCGCCGAGCCGGCTGATCGAGACGCTGATGGAAGCTTTCTTGTTTTACCTGATCGCGGGCGTGACCGGCTTGTGCGCCATCGCCACGGTGGTGACGCAGAACATTGTCCGTTCGGCCACCTGGCTGCTGTTCACGCTGGCGGGCGTTTCCGCGATCTTTTTCTTGTTGGGGGCCGATGTCGTCGGGGCCACGCAACTGATGGTCTACGTGGGCGGCACCCTGGTGCTGGTCGTGTTCGGCGTCATGCTCACCGCCCAGGGGCCGTTCATCACCATGAAGACCAGCAGCGCGGAATGGGCCGTTTCCGCGACCGTGGGACTGATCCTTTTGGCGGTGCTTGCCATGGGCATCTTCACCTTGGGACCAACGCGGCTCAGCCGCCCTGATGTCCCCTCGCCATCGGCGGCCGACAAGGACAACCACCCGCGCTTAGCACAGATCCGCGAGGGCTTGGCGAAGAAGGCGCTGGCTGAGGAAAAGCTGATTTCCGAAACGAAGCAGACGGCCAATCTCAACAGCCAACCCGGCTCGGCACCTGCCAGCGCAGTCATCGGGGAGGCGTTGTTGGGCGTGCCGGCTGGACCGCCGCACATCGAGGGAGTCGGCGCCACGGCTAGGCCGGTGCGGGCGACGTACCTCTTGCCGTTTGAAATCGTTTCGGTCCATTTGCTGGTGGTGCTCATCGGTGCCGCGTATTTAGCGCGGGCCAAACGCCGCCGGGGGGCTTCGTCGTGACGGTCGGGATCCACGAATACCTGTGTCTGGGTGCGTTGCTGTTCGTTTGCGGCGTCGTGTGCATGGCGAGCAAGCGCAATGCCATCGGCGTGCTTATCGGCGTGGAACTGGTGCTCAACGGCGCCAACGTCAACCTCGTCGCCTTCGCCCGCTACAACCCGATTTTCGAAGTCGAGGGCTGGATTTTCGCCTTGATGGTGATCGTCCTGGCCGCGGGAGAGGCCGCCGTCGCCTTGGCCATCGTCCTGAACTTTTACAACAACCACATGACCGTGGACGTCGACACGGCCGAGGAGTTGAAAGGGTAGGCGATGGAGTGGGACTTCGGCCAACATCCCGGGCTGATCTTCGTCGTGGCGACCCTGCTGCCGCTGGCGTCGTTCGCGCTGTTGCTGCTGGCCGGCGCCGCACGGGCCTATCTCCGCTCGATCAAGGCCGAAGGAAGCTTGAGCGAGCGTTTGTTTGCATGGTTGGGCGGCGAAGCGACCGGGCGAGGTCCGGCGTGGATTGCCACAGCAGCGATTGCCCTGGCGTGCGTCTGCTCCGTGGTCGGCTTTGTCTGGTTTCTCGCCGACGCGCATGATGTTCACGAGAAGGTGCATCACGCCAAGGCCGAGATCAAAAACCTCGAGACGAAAGCCAAGAATGTCTCAGCCCCGGATGGCGCCAAGACCTCCCCCAAGAAAAAACACGACCACGATCACGATCACGACCACGATAAGCACGAAGCCGGCAAAGGGCACGGCGCCGCAGGCAAGACGCTCAGCCAACTGCACAAAGAGATCGACCGTCTCGAGCGCGACTTCGAGCAGCGCTGGTCGGGCCGGATTAAGTGGGCGTGGCTCTGGTATCGCGGCGACGCCGTCAAGAAGGTCCCCAGCCACATCGCCGACGTCAACCACGGCACCGCCTTGGAGCTTGGCTTCCGCATCGACCACCTGGCCGGCATCATGTTCGTGATGGTGACGTTCATTGCGACGTTGATCCATCTGTTCTCGATCGGCTACATGAGTGAGGAGTTGCAACAGAAGGTCGAGGACCACGAAGTTCACACGCCGTACGGACATCTCCAGCGCCGCGGCCGGTTCGGCCGGTTCTTCATGTTCCTGTCGCTGTTCTGCTTCTCGATGTTGAACCTGGTCTTGGCCGACAATTTATTCCAGGTGTTTTTGAGCTGGGAACTGGTCGGCGTCTGTTCGTATTTGTTGATCGGCTTTTACTACGAGCGGACCAGCGCCAGCAACGCGGCGAACAAGGCGTTCATCACCAATCGCGTCGGCGATGCCGGGTTCCTCATCGGCATGCTGATTCTCTGGACCTCCTTGGGCACGCTCAACTTCCAAGAGATGTTTGCCCGTTTGCGGACGCCGCTGCTGGATGCCCACCACACACCGATGGGTGTGCCGAGCATCCTGGTCCGCGCCGACAAGGATCCCGACGCCGTGGTGGAAGGCGGCGGCAGTTTCGTCGTCAAGGGGAGTGTGCAGAGCCGTCCCGAACCGGGTGATTATGTGTTGATCCTGCCGCGCAGGCCGCATTTCCACGCCGAAGACCGGCCGTTTGAGAAGGGAGCCGTCCACGAGGCCAAGGCCCATCCTTCGCCGCGCGAGTTCGGATACATGCCGTACTGGATGCTCGTGGTCGCGGGCTTGGGTGTCTTTCTGGGATGCGTGGGCAAGTCGGCGCAATTTCCGCTTCAAGTCTGGCTGCCGGACGCCATGGAAGGTCCGACGCCCGTCAGCGCGCTGATCCACGCGGCGACCATGGTCGCGGCCGGAGTCTACCTCGTGGGGCGGGCCTATCCGCTGTTCACGCCGGAAGTGCTGCTGACCATTTCCTACGTGGGGGCGATCACGCTCTTTGTGGCCGCGACGATCGCCATCGTCATGACCGACATCAAAAAGGTGCTGGCTTATTCGACCGTCAGCCAGCTGGGCTACATGATGTTGGGGCTGGGGGTCGGCGGTTGGGCAGCGGGCCTGTTCCACCTGGTCACACACGCCTTTTTCAAGGCCCTGATGTTCTTGGCGTCCGGGAGCGTCATCTACGCTTGCCACCATCAACAAGACATGCTCAAGATGGGCGGGCTGTACCCCAAGATGAAAATCACTGCCCTGACGATGCTGATGGGGGTGCTCGCCATCGCGGGGGTGCCGCTGTTCAGCGGCTGGTACAGCAAGGACGCCATCGTGGCCAGCGCCATGGGCTTCTGGCTGGCCGACGGCAATCGCCACCACGCCTTGCTCTTCGTGCTGCCGTTGCTGACGGCGGGGATCACCACGTTTTACATGTTCCGCATGTGGTTTCTGACCTTTACCGGCAAGCCGCGCGACGAGCACGTCTATGAACACGCGAGCGAATCGCCGTACCTCATGACGGTGCCGCTGATCATTTTGGCGGTATTCAGCGTGTGCGTGGCCTGGCCGGTGTCCAACGAAGAAGGGGAGACACTCCCCTTCGTGTTGCTCGACGCCGAAGCGAGTTGGCTGGAACATCAGATTCACCATGCGCAGCCGGCGTCGGTGGGCGCCGACTTCGACGGCCATGTCGGAATGCCGGCATCGCTGACCAAGGCCAAGCACCAGGAGGCGGGGTTGCTGGCGTTAGGAATGGTGATCATCGGCATGGCCTTCGCGTTGATCACGTATTACTGGGGTTTCCTCGATCCGCAGGAATCCAAGGAGCAGTTTCCTGGCGTGCATCGCTTTCTGACGCACAAGTGGTATTTCGATGAGTTGTATAGCGTATTCTTCGTGCGTCCGGCCCTGGTGGTCGCCGGCTGGTGCAAGAACTTCGACCTCAAGGCGATCGACGGCGTGATCCACGCCGTGGCCCGGTTCGGGGTCCGCACCTCCAAGGAAAGCGGCTGGACCGACAACCGGATCGTCGACGGCCTGGTCAACCTCCTGGCCAACGTCTGGTGGGCGGTCGGCGCCTGGCTGCGCCATGTGCAAACCGGATACTTGCGAAGCTACGTGTTGTTCCTCGCTCTGGCGGCCGCGGGCATCTGGATCGTGCTGCGGTCCTTCCAAGTGAATTGAGTGGTCTCATGGTCGAAACCGATCTGATCTGGATGACGCTGTGCATCTTTCTGCCGAGCGTTTTCGCCCTGGCGATCCTGTTCTTTCCCAAGGGCAGCGAGGAAGCGATGCGCTGGCTGGCGCTGGCGGGCACGGCGGCGACCATGGTGGTCAGTTGCTTCTTGTTCATCGACTACCTGAGCATGTTGGATCGGAACATCAGCGCCGCGCCGAGTCAAACGAGTTTAGCAGCGCGGGCGGCGGCGCTGGACAAGGATGCGGTCGAATTCAAGGCCCCCAAAAGCGACGACATGATCGCCCGCATTCCGTGGATCCAATTCGGCCGCCACGATCAGCGGCAGCAGTATTACCAGTTTCAGATTGACTATTTCCTCGGGGTCGACGGCATCAGCATGCCGCTGGTTTTGCTGACGACGATCATCACCTTCCTATCGATGATCGCCAGTTGGGGCATCGACAAGCACGTCAAAGGTTATTTGGCGTTGTTTTTGCTACTGGAGACCGGCGTGCTGGGCACGTTTTTGGCGCTCGACTTTTTCCTGTTCTACATCTTTTGGGAGGTGATGCTCCTGCCGATGTACTTCTTGATCGGCGTCTGGGGAGGGCCGCGACGGGAGTATGCGGCGATCAAGTTTTTCCTGTATACGTTGTTCGGCAGTGTGTTCATTCTGATCGCGATGCTGGGGTTTTACTTTACCGACATTCGCGATTTCGTGGCCCGGCCGCCGCTGGAGGAGTTGCAGCAAGTCACCGCCGACGGCACGACCAACGTCGTCAAAGTGAAATTGCCCGTCAATTCGTTTGACCTGGTGGCGCTGGCTAAGGCGGGGCGGGCGGCGTTGGATTATCTCAATGCGCCGGATGCCGCGGCCAAGAAAGAAGTAGCTACCAAGGTTGCGGCCGGGTCTCCCCATCGTCCTCCGGTCGCGGACGTCGAGCGTCGGCTGGCGCAGCCGTTTTTCACGCAGGCGTTTCAATACGTCATGTTCGTCTTTCTGTTCGTGGGGTTCGCGATCAAAGTACCGGTCTTCCCCTTCCACACCTGGCTGCCCGATGCCCACGTCGAGGCGCCGACACCGATCAGCATGATCCTGGCCGGCATTTTGCTGAAGCTCGGCGGCTACGGCATCCTGCGGATCGCGTATCCGATCTGTCCCTGGGCGGCGCAGCAGTTGGCCTGGATCATCGGCGCGATCGCGATGATTAACATCGTCTATGGCGCCTTCACGGCCATGGCCCAGACCGATTTCAAGAAGCTGGTGGCTTACAGTTCGATCAGCCACATGGGCTACGTCATTCTCGGCATTGCGGTTTGGCAGGCACACGACGCGTATAGTTGGGCCTGGGGGATGAACGGGGCGATGTTCCAGATGATTGCCCACGGCATCAGCTCAGCCGGCATGTTTTTCCTGGTGGGTGTGATTTACGACCGCGCCCACCACCGCAACCTCGACAATTTCCGCGGGCTGTACGAGCCGATGCCGCTGTACGGCGGAGTCAGCGCGATCATCTTCTTTGCAGCCTTGGGACTGCCGGGACTGTGCGGCTTCGTCGGCGAGTTCATGGTGGTGCTTTCGACCTGGACGTTCACGGCGCCGGGAATGCCCGACATTGGTAAGGTCTTCGCCGTGCTGGCCGCGTTAACGGTGGTCATCACCGCCGCGTACATTCTCTGGACTCTTCAGCGGGTCTACTTCGGCACGAACCCGGCGTACAAGGACTACCCCGACATCAATGCTCGCGAATTGGTGTGCATCCTGCCGCTGGCCGTCCTCGCGGTGGCCTTGGGGGTCTTGCCGTGGTTGCTGCTGAACTGGATGGAGCCGCACGTGACCGGTTTGGTGGATTCCCTCGTGTCGATGCGATAGAAAGCGGCGTGCCACGATGACGGAAAAGACCCTCCAGCAACTGACTGACTCGCTGCCGCGCGACTTGGGGGCTTTCGCGCCAGAGTTGATTTTGTGCGGCGGCATCGTGCTGTTGTTGCTGGCACGAATGTTTCGGGCGTGCGACGGTTTGCACCTGGGTTGGGCCGCCCTGGGTTTCGTTCTGATCGCCCTGGTGAATGCTTGCGTGTGGCAATGGAGCGGATTCATCGACCTCGTGCCCGACGGCCCTTCGCGGCCGATTTTCAATGGCCTGCTCGTCTTCGATCAATTCAGCATCTTTATCAAAATCTTCCTCTACGGCTTCACGGCACTGGTCGTCGTCCTGGCGTTATTGTCGCGGATCCCGGATCGCGAAGACTCGGGCGATTTCTTCGTGTTGGTCCTCGGCTCGGCCGTGGGCATGTCGATCATGGCTTCCGCCAACCATTTGCTCATGGTGTTCATGGGGGTGGAGATGGCGAGCGTGCCGAGCTACGCCTTGGCCGGCTTTCTGAAAGGCAAGCGGCAAGCGAGTGAGGCGGCCCTGAAATATGTCGTGTATGGCGGCGGCGCTGCGGGCGTCATGCTCTATGGCATTACCTTGTTGGCGGGCAGGTTCGGGACTGGCTATCTTCCCGACGTGCTCATGTTCCTGTCTACGACCCAACTGGACGCCCTCAACTTGCTTGGTCTGTTGTTCATCCTCATCGGCGTCGGTTTCAAACTGGCGGCGGTGCCGTTCCATTTCTGGTGTCCAGACGTGTTCGAAGGGGCGGCCGCGGAAGTAGCGGCGTATCTGTCGGTCGCGTCGAAGGGGGCGGCCTTGGCACTGTTGGCCCGGATCGCGATTGGCTTGGCGGGTCGGGCGGAGGTCGTGGTGCCGGCGCTGGCCTTCTTCGCGGCCTTGACGATGACCTTCGGCAACTTGGCCGCGTACAGCCAGACCAACCTCAAGCGGCTGCTGGCTTATTCCACGATCGCCC
>JANWVS010000410.1 GCA_025056835.1 Gemmataceae bacterium
CGGGCTCGTCAGGCCGCAGCCGGAATGGCCGCCGGCGGCGATTCGGTCCGTTGGCCGCCGCCGAAAAACGAACGGGTGGTGCCGTTGCCCGCGAAACTGACAAGCGAGTTGCGGATCGCCGAATGCGTAGCAACGGGGCCGCTGGAGGAGATTTGGCAAGCGGTCGACGTCAATAACCGCAAACGTCTCGTGAAGATCGTTTACGGCCTGAGCAATCACGCTGCGAGCGTCCGCGACGCGGTGGAGCAACTCAAAGCCATTCATCATCCCGCGCTGGTAACTCAAGACGTCGTCCTTGCCGAACCGGGTCGAATGGTGATCGTGACCGACGCGATCAAGGAAACGTTGCGCGACTGCTTCTATCAATGTCGCAAGCGCAAGCAGCCTGGAATCGTGCGCCCCGAACTGATCGAGTACCTGCGCGCAGCTGCTGAAGTGCTGGACTATTTGTACCAACAATACGGCCTCTTCCACGGTTGCCTGCATCCGCGACAGTTTGTGCTCGATCACGGCTGGCTGCAACTAGCGGATTTCGGCATCGCCCAGCTTTTCTGGCAACCCGGTGGGCAGGATGTCGCTACCTACAACGCCCGCTATGCTGCTCCCGAGCAATATCACCAAACGGCGCACCGCAACAGCGACCAATACGCCTTGGCCCTGATTTACGCCGAAATGCTCACCGGCTTCCATCCGTTCCATTGCCGAAGTGCTGCCGCGCGGCACGGCGTTGAACCCGACCTCGAACGATTGCCGCCGGTTGATCGCGAAGTCATTGCCCGAGCGCTGAGTTACGATCCGAACAAGCGCTGGCCAAACTGCACGGCCATGATGCTGGCCCTGGAAGGCACGTCGGTAGAGTGCCTCCGAGCGATCGAGCAGGACCTCGACCCCTTTGCTCGCCTGATCGAACAAAACAAGAATAAACCACACGACGCCGACATCGTGGGAACGTCGCCGGGCGACTTGAATCGTTTGGTCCACGACATCATCACCAGCACGGCCGGCGATACCTTCAACGATGACACCCAACTCGTTCCGACCATGGCCGATGACCATGTGGAACAAAGCTTTTGCATCGGTTTGCCGATCGGCACGGCGCGCTCGCGCTTGCACGGCCTGGCCCAACGGTGGTTTGGCCAGGTGATCCGCGACCAGGAACGCATCCTGGTTTTTCGCCTGAGTTTGCCGGCGTCGTTCTGGCGACAACTGCTGGGGCGGCGCTCCGGCATCGAAGTTCGCGTGGAATTATCGCGGATTCACCCGCGATCGGCCACGCCGATCCGAGTGACCGTTAGGGCCGAGTTGCTCCGCAAACGCGACGCCGCCAGCCGCGAATTGTTGGCGGAACTGGCACCGCAGATTATCGCCGAGTTGCAGCAGGTGCTTGGCACCGATGCCGACAAGCGGGTCCAGGATCGTCTGCTTTGGCCTCATCCGCTTAAGGTCACGCCGATCCTCGCCGACGGCACCCGCGAAGAACCAATCGAATGTCGCGGTAAGGACATTTCCAAAAGCGGCATCGGTTTCTACTTGCCGCACGACCTGGCAACGACACAGGTGCTTATCGAGTTGCCCAACGACGTTCATCCGCCGTCGATCGCTATTCCCGCGACACTCGTTCGGGCCAAGCGCTGCGCCGACGGTTGGTACGAGGTCGGCGCACTCTTCCGCTTTCCGGCCTTGCGGAAGTCATATCCTCAGATCATTTTGCCGGTCACGCACGCTCGCTGCCCGGCGTGAAGAGAAGCTACGAGCAATTACCGATTTGCATCAACTCTTTGGCCGGCGGAGTCGTCTCCGGCGTTGCTGCCGCGCGAGGTCGCATCAGCTTACTTTTAAGCCACACATAGAGACCTGGTGAGATCGACAGCAACACGACGATGACGACCACCTTTTCTACATGGTCTTGGACATCGAAGTGCTCGCCGAAAATCGGCCGCAGCGCCGGGTTAATCACGGTGGGCAAGTAGTAGCCGGTCAGGATCATACTGCACACCCAAGCGATGCCGCCGACGACGTTGAACGCCACAAAACGCGGATAGTGCATTCGGCCGACGCCGGCGACCACGGGGGCGAAGGTGCGGAGGATAGGCATGAAGCGAGCGAGGACAATGGTCTTGCCTCCGTGCCGTTCATAAAACCGTTGGGCTTTGAGCAAATGATCGCGGTGAAAGAGCCACGACTGCTGGCGGTTGAAAATTTTCGGCCCGGTCTTAAAGCCGATGGAGTAACCGACGCTATCGCCGATGATCGCGGAAAGACACAGGGTTGTCAACAACACCGGGAGGTTCCATCCACTCAAATAGGCCACCAGCCCGGCAGTGACCAAAAGCGAATCACCCGGCAAAAAAAAGCCAATCAACAGACCAGTCTCGGTGAACACGATGAGATTGAGCACCAAAAATGCGAGAACCATGTACTGCGGTCTGCCGAGTGTGGCCATGAGCGCCCGACTGTTGAAGAGGTTGGCACAAACTTCCTTGATGAACGACCACAGGTCGATTTCTTCTTGAGCTTGAGGCATTTGCGGGGCAGACGAAGGCACCTCTTGCGCCCGACTTGCCGCGGTCGCGAGCAGTACCCAAAGCGCCAGAGCCGCGAAAACCAAGCGAACTTGCGCGGAACGTGTCATGGAGCATATCCTTGCTTCGGTCGCACGGCGGCTGGCCCCCTGAATTCCGCGAGGCTGACACGCGGCGACTTGTCAGCAGCGTACCCGCTTGCACCGTCGCTGCAAAGGTCAATTTTCACTGCTCAAGCTTAAGTCATTAAAGACCGTTGGGCTGTTCGATTGTGCCGTAAGCCGTTGTTTTTCGAACGACCAGGGCCGGTTTACGACCGACGCCAAAGGACCTATGGCGTCATCAAACAGCCATAGCAAAGACCAGCCTGCCGCGCCGACCCACTGCGTTTACAATACGTCCATGAGCAATGTTCGTGAATTCGGAGCGCGGGGCGACGGTAAGCATGACGACACAGTCGCCATCCAACATGCCATTGCCAAGGGCGACGGCCATGTCGTCTTTCCACGCGGGGATTATTTGATCACCCGACCGCTGGAGATTCCCTTGGCCGCACACGGACGTAGTGCCATCGAAGGCACCGGCGGCACGGCACGGCTGATCATGAACGGCCCCGGGCCGGCGTTGCACGTGGTCGGCACACACCATCGCTCGGCCTGGCCGCAGCATGTGCTCGAACCGGTTTGGCAACGTGAACGCATGCCGACCGTTCGCGGCCTTGAGATCCTAGGCGGTCATCCGCAAGCCGACGGCATCCGATGCGAAGGAGTCATGCAGCCCACGTTTCAGCATTTGCTGATTCGTCGCGTGCGCCACGGTATCC
>JANWVS010000411.1 GCA_025056835.1 Gemmataceae bacterium
ATGAGTCACGTAGAGGTCCAACAGGCCGCGGCCGGTGGTGTCGCCGATGGCCACACCCATGCCGGCATAGGCGTTGCCCAAGGCGGTCACGGCGGCGCCGCGGGAAACGGCTTCGTCCTTGAAGGTGCCGTCTTTCCGGTTCATCCATAGACGATTCGGTTTGCCGTCGTTGGCGACGAAAATATCGGGCCAACCGTCGCCGTCGAAATCAGCGCAGACGACTCCCAGACCCGGGCCAGGGAGGCTGGCGATGCCGGAGGCCAAGCTGACGTCTTCGAAGCCGCGCCACGCCGGCGGTTTGCTGTCACGGGAGGGACCGACACCAAGGTTGCGAAACAGCTTGCTCGATCGGCCGTTAAACTGGTTGGGGCCGCAGAAATCCGGTGCGCCTTGCGGCGTGCGACAGACGACCTTGGGGTCGTAATCGAGATAGTTGACCACGACGAGGTCGAGCCAGCCATCGCGGTCGAAGTCGAGGAAGGCCGCGGACATGCCCCACAGCGGATTGTTCAGCGAAGCCGCGGCGGTGGCATCGCGAAATCGTCCGCTGCCGAGGTTGAGGAAAAGTTTCGCGGCGCCATATTCGGTGACGACGAGGTCAGGCAGGCCGTCGTTGTTCACGTCGCCGACGGCCACCCCCGTTCCCAAGCCAGCGACGTCGAGGCCGGAGCCGACGCTGGCGTCACGAAAGGTGCGGTCGGGTTGTTGCAAGAAAAGTTGGTTCGGCTTGCCACGGGGGCCGCCTTGATGAACTAAAAAAATGTCCAACCGGCCATCGCCGTCGGCGTCGAAAAAGGCGCAGCCGGAGCCCATGGATTGCGGCATAAAGTAGCTGCCGGTTGGTCCTGGGTCGTGCGTGGCGATCAGGCCCGCTTTAGCGGAAACGTCCTCGAACCATGGAGTGGCAACAGCAGTTCTTGTCGACTCGCGAACAGGCGGAACTGGGGAACGAGAACAGCCGATGGTCAGCAGGGTTGCGAGGAGACCTGCGACCGACCGGCCTTGCGTGAAACGGCCCATGATTAGCCGCCGCTGGAGGCAAACCATCCGCGCGCCGCCGGAAGCAGCGGCGCGGTGTTGGAAACTTGTTAATTCTTGATCGCGACGCCTTTAACGAAGTCGAACGTAACCGATTGCTTAGCGTCGCGCGTGACTTCGAAGGTGATCTTGGTGGACTTCATATCGTTGGCCTTGTTGAACTTTTCGAAAATCGGCCTGCGTTTTTCACTCTCCGGCTTACCAGGGTACGGCGTGATCGACAAGGTCACTTTGTAATTACCCGGCAGCACTTCCTTGGAAGCGAAGGTCAGATCGCTGTAATTCACCTTCGGATGTGCTCCCTTGGTGCCTGCCGTCTCGGAAAGTAAAGTCAATTCGATGGTGTCATCCTCGACGAGTTTGAACTCGGACGGCAGCACCAATTTGCCGGTCAACTCCACAGGCGATGGTCCGCCACATCCGATCAGGCACAACAGTGCAACACTAGAACCAAGGAGTACGATACGGTGGGTTACGTCGCTCATTGTCGTCAGTACCACGGAACAGGGTAAACTGCGAAAAAACGAAATGCCTCCTTCTCTCTTCGCAGAGAAGGAGGCACGCACTTCACGTCGGAATTAATCAAGGCTGAATGGTACCGTATTGCGCCAGTTCATGGCGTACCAAAATTGCGCGGTACCGGAGAAGTTGTAGCCGATGAGGCGAACGGTGCCGTCGCACATCAGGAAGGGGCAGCCATCGTGCGCGGAACCCCAGACATCGCCTTGGCCGGTCCCTGGCCGGTCGCGGCGGATCGTGGTGCCGCCGCGGCCCGTGCCGCCGTACCCGCCGGAATAGATCACTTCTTCCCAGTTGCTGCCGTGGGTTCGCTGGTACTCGTTGACGTCCAGACCACCTTCACCACAAAGGATCGTGTTGCTCGTGCCATTGTTGTTGTTCACGGCGGTCAATGGAATCGTCACGCCGCCGACGCCGTTGGTCGCGTTGACCCAGCTGTTCCAGTTAATTTTGTAATCGGTGAACGGTCCGTTAAAACCAGGGGAGTTAGCGCCGGAAGTGGAGAACTTTTGCCGGCTACGCGACGGGCACAAGTACGGAGGGATCGGTGTGCCCGCCGGCGGCGTTCCCGTGTAGGATTGGCGATAAACATTTTCTTGCTCGATGTAGGGCAGGAGATGGAACGCCCAACACCAGTCATCGCGATTGGCGGTGTTAATGCCGTTGAGCACCATTTTCTTCTTGGCGTCGTGATACGAGTGGGCGGCCACGCCGATCTGCTTGAGATTGTTGATGCACTGGGTGCGGGCAGCAGCCTCGCGCACTTTCTGCACTGCCGGCAGCAGGAGGCCAATCAAGATCGCGATGATGGCGATCACCACGAGCAATTCGATCAGCGTAAAGCCGAACGAAATTCGCCCGCGCAAGAGGTTGCGTCGCAACATAGCTCAGTCCTCAAACGATAATGGGATAAGGAAAACCTAGGTCTTGCCCTCGGGGCACCGCCCAGCGCCGTATGACTCATCCTCTCCGGCTGACCATTATCTGGGTGTGCCCCCTTCACGAATTTTTAATCGAAAGCGATTCAGAAATCAACCCGTGACCGCTTTTTTTTCAAATTTTCACATTTCGTGACGGGACAGGTAGTTCAAACCGCAAAAGCCGATTAACAAAAGGGAAAGGAAAAATAAACGACCCGGCGTCAACGGATCACGAAAAAAAAGTGCGCCGACGACAGCTGTCCCACAGGCGCCGATACCGGTCCAAACTGCGTAGGCGGTTCCCAGTGGCACGGCCGGGCGGCCGTCGATTTCCTTCATGGCCAAACTCAAAAACCACAAGCTCAGACAGCCGAGACTAAGAAAGCCAACGGTGGGCCAAAAACGAGTGACACCGTTGGAAAGCTTCAGCAAAGTGGCGAAGCCGATCTCGAACAGTCCAGCGATGACAAGATAGACCCATTGCATAGGCGTCATGGCCGCGCGAGCCGTGCGGCTTGGTAGCTGCCAGTCACCGCTGGGGGACGGCAAGACTCGGTGACGAACTCCAGCGCGCCGGCGGGTCCCAGTCGGGTGCCAATTTCAAATGGCGATTGATGTACGGGTTGATCGAGCGATCCAAAAATAAATCGCGCGGATACGTGGCCGATGGCCGTGTGGTTTCTGGGTCGAGCAGGCCGGCATAAACGCATGCTTCAGCGACCAATTCGGAGCAGAAGTAACTGATGCGGTTGGGATTCGGCTTGCCCATCCAGGCAGTCCGCAACGGACCGCGGGCGCGAAACGGGGTCAGTTGCAGGCCGAGGCGTTGCAAGGCGAACCATTTGCCGTCGCAACGCATGGCG
>JANWVS010000412.1 GCA_025056835.1 Gemmataceae bacterium
CAACGGATGCTGGTGTGCGCAGTGGGGTGTCCGATCCGGTCGAAAGCAGTACGTCGTTTCCGACGAGCGACGTCCGGTTTTTGTCGCGGCCGCCGTCGGTCGCGACCGCGTTGCGGGTGTTGCCGGACGCCATCGCGCAATGGTTTGTTCGTCGTTACAACGCGCCAACGTTGGCCCAACGCTTGGCTTGGCCCGCGATCGACGCCGGCGGGCACGTGCTGATCTGTGCCCCTACCGGCGGAGGCAAAACGCTGGCGGCGATCCTGCCGATCCTGGGCCGGTTGCTGGCGGAACCGGCCGTCGGGCTGTGTTGCTTGTACGTGGCACCGCTGAAGGCGCTCGTGCGCGATCTGGTCAAGAACGTGCGCCGCTCCACTCGGGACCTGGGGGGCGCGGGGCGACCGACAGTCGCAATCCGCACCGGCGACACCACGCAGGCCGTGCGTCGCCGTCAGCTCGCCAATCCGCCCCAAATGCTGGCCACGACGCCGGAGAGCCTCGCCGTCTTGCTGAGTCAGCCATCGAGCCGCGAGCGCTTGCGCGGCGTTCGTTGGGTCGTCGTCGATGAGGTCCATGCCCTGGCGTCCAGCCGGCGCGGCGCGGACCTTGCCCTCAGTTTGGAACGGTTGGCAGATCTCACCGGTGAAAGGCTGCAACGCATCGGCCTTTCGGCGACCTGTTCCCCGCTCGCCGAAGCGGCACGATTTCTCGTCGGTGCGGGTCGAGCTTGCTCGGTTGTCTCCGTGCCCGACCGACGGGAGTTCGACCTGGCGATCGAGCCGCTCTCGGCCGACGATGCCTTCGTCCAGCGTGGCAGTTTTCTCAAACGGCTGTTGGATCGGATCGACCGGGAGTTGGTCCGCCAACGGACGACCTTGATCTTCACCAACACCCGGGCCCTCGCCGAGCGGGTCGCTTGGGGCTTGGCCAGGCGTCATTCCCAGCGTCGTGGTGCGATCGCCGTTCATCACTCGTCGCTGGCGGCAGCGGTGCGGCGCCGCGTGGAACGGCAGCTTAAGCGGGGCGCGCTGTGGGCCGTGGTCAGCAGTGCCAGCCTGGAGCTTGGCATCGACATCGGCCAGGTCGATGGGGTGGTGCTCGTGCATCCGCCGGGTGGTGTGATTCGCTTGCTGCAACGGCTCGGCCGTTCCGGCCACGGTCCGAGCGGACGGCGACATGGTCTGGTGCTCACCGCCACGCCGGCGGAGTTGCTGGAAGCCGCCGTGACCGCCGCGGCTGCCCGCGATGGCTGGCTCGAAGCGTTATGCTTGCCGGCGCAACCGCTCGATGTGTTGTGCCAACATTTGCTGGCGATGGCCATGGGAGACGCTTGGCTGCCGCGCGAGGCCTTCCGCCTGGTCCGCCGGGCGGCGCCATATCGCCTTCTCGACGAGGCCGATTTTCGCCGCTGTTTGGACTACCTTTTCGGCCGCCGGACCGATGGTTCGGCTTGGCTGCCGGCCCGCTTGCGCTGGGATGGCGAAGGCCGTTTCACGATTGCCTCGGAAGCGGTCGCCAGGCTCTTGCGCCGCAACTTCGGCACGATCGTCAGCGACCCGACGTGTGGGGTCCGGCTCCTCGGGAACACCGATGATCAGGACAGATCGACACCGGTGGGTACGGTGGATGAATGCTTTGCGGATCGGCTGCAACCCGGCGACCGATTTTTGTTGGGGGGACGGCCGCTGGAGTATCGCCGGCGTGGGGCCGGGGCGTTGTGGGTCCGTGAGGCCTGCGGCGTGGTGGCGCCGCCGCGCTGGGAAAGCCCTGTTTGGCGGCTGCCGCCGGAATTAGTGCGGCGCATCTACGCTTTTCGAGTCGCGGCGGCGGAGTGGCTCCGCGAGGGGCCAACGGCGCTGGCGGAGTGGCTCAACGCGGAATATCACTTGACCTCGCCGGCCGTGGACGAGCTGATCGATTTCTTCTCGCGGCAAGAACAGGTGAGCGAGGTTCCCGGGCCGGAGACTTTGTTGATCGAGCAAGTACGGCACGAGTCGGGTATCGAGGCGGCGTTGCACACGCCGTTGCCGCGGGCCGCGAATGAAGCGCTGGCCCAGGTACTGACCTGGCGACTGCGCCGCGACCATGGCCGAGCGGCCGAGTCGCTGGCCGATGACTTGCTCGTATTGCTGTATCTGCGCGGCAGGGAGGAGTTGGACGGTGCCGGCTGGCGCCGACTGCTCGCGAAACACGACTGGGACGCCGACTTGGCCGCAGCGCTCCGCGATAGTTGGTCGGTGCGGGAGCGCTTCGCCGAAACTGCCACGACGGGCATGATGCTCCTGCGCCGTCCGCTCGGCGGACCCCGCAAGGTGGGGGGCCGCGATTGGGCGCAGCGCCGATTGTTCGACCAGGTGCGTGCCGCCGATTCACAATTCGTGTTGTTGCAGCAGGCGGAGCGCGATGTCCGGCAAACCACGTACGCGGGCGATAGTGCGGCCGATTACTTGGCTCGCCTGCCCGGGATGACGATCCGCTGCCGTTGGCTGGCCGAAGCGTCGCCCATGGCATCGTTGGGGCGCTACGTGCGGCCGGCGGCGGCGCTGGCGCTCGCTTGAGGTCGCACGCCGCCGGAGCGACCAAGGAGACGTTGGTGACTCCAAGCATTGCGTCGCCGCACATGAACGAACCGATCGCTCGGTACGCTCGCCACGATTTCCCCCGGCTGCGGCCCGACATGACCGTGCAGGAAGCGCTCGACAGGATTCGACAGACCGGCCTGGGAGAGAAGATCGTTTATTTTTACGTACTCGACGCGACCGAGAAACTGGTCGGGGTGTTGCCGACGCGGCGGCTGCTCACTGCGCCACTGAACCAATCACTGGCGGAATTGATGATTCACAACGTCGTTGCCATTCCGTCGACCGCGACCGTCGGCGACGCCTGCGAGTTTTTCGTCTTGCACAAGTTTCTGGCGTTCCCGATCGTCAGCGAGGACAGACGTATGGTCGGCGTCGTGGACATCGGCTTTTTCACCGATGAGATTTTCGACCTGACGGAGCACGAACAGACGGATGCCGTATTCGAGGCCCTTGGCTTCCGTCTTAGCCAGGTGCGCGGCGCCGGGCCGGTCCGGGCTTTTCGCTTTCGCTTTCCGTGGCTGGCGGCGACGATTGCCAGCGGCACGGTTTGCGCCCTGTTGACCAGCGGATTCGAGACAACGCTGGCCCAAAGCTTGGTGTTGGCATTTTTCCTGACACTCGTGCTGGGGCTGGGCGAATCGGTGAGCATTCAGTCGATGACCGTGACCATCCAAGCACTGCGGAGCGTTCGTCCCAGTTGGCGATGGTATGGCCGGGCGCTGGTTCAGGAATTTCTCGTGGCGGTCCTTCTCGGGCT
>JANWVS010000413.1 GCA_025056835.1 Gemmataceae bacterium
GCTTTTTTGGGGTTTTTCCTTCGGCTGGGGAGTGCTGGATACGAAGCTGGCTGAGGGGCCGGCGCGGTTGACGTTCGCCATCGACAAGGCCGGTGAAGGTTGGCGGCAGGTCGATGCGGTGCTGCTGACCGACGACTTGACTTACGTTCCCCACGGCCGGGAAAAACCGCCTTTTCCCTACCACGCCAGCTATAACCTTGTGCCGCCGGGCGGAAGTTCCTGGCGGGGCCAAATGACCCCGTGGGACCTGGCCGGGCGCGTCCCGCGCCAGCCGGTGGGCGGCCGCGATTTTTCGATGTGGGCGGCAGCCGAGAACGACTTGAAATGGTGGGGGCAGCAAAACTTGGCCACGTTGAGCCTGTACGATGTCCATTTTCAGTTCACTCCGCCCAGCGACATCCGCGACAAATTTCACAAGCAGTATGCCGGCCGTAAAGACCTGCCTATTTTATCGTTTCCCGATCTCTTAACGGGATTTTACCTCGGCAACACACCCGATCTGTCGCCGGACAGCCCCTTGCGCAAGTGGCTCGAACAGACCAAGACGCCGTTCTACATCATGACCAATTACGCCACCGGCAGCTATAACGAAAAAAACGGCCCGGCGACTTACGCGGCGCTGACAGGCCCCTTGGCCCGCCAGTTTCTCGGCTACATCCACGGCGAAGCCTTGGGCACCGGCAGCGTTTTCCTGCCGGACCAACCGCTCGCTGCCGATCGCCGCGGCCATGCCGATGCTATCCTGCGGCACTTGCGCGACAAGCAAGCCGAGGACTGGAGCAAGATTTACAAAACGAAGGTGGCCCCTGAGCACTTCCGCGCGAGCATTTCGTGTCTGTCCGTCAATTGCATTGCCATGGCCCACTTGCTTCACGAGGCCGGCTGCGCGATTGTCGGCTATGAAGTCGACGCCACCAACGTCCATGTGCCGATGCGGATCGCTTTCGAGCGCGGCGCCGCCCGGCAATACGGCGGCGCCTGGATCAACTATGCCAGCGGCAACTTCGGCGACGCCTGCAATTATTTCACCCAGAACCCCGTGGTCCCGCGCGGCGCTCCGGCCTGGTTTCACAGCAAATACTCGATCACCGACGGCGTGACGGCCGCCTGGTATCGCAAGCTCTACTACCTCAATTACCTCGGCGGGGCCTCGGCCATCTATTGGGAGCAGAACCTGTTCAACCAGTGGATGGTGCCTGGCCCGGGCACCCATCCGGTGCAGCTCTCGCCGTTCGGCCGGGCGACCGAGGAGTTCCTGGATTTTGTCCAGCGCTGCCCAGACCGCGGCGAGCCGTACACGCCGATCGGGCTGTTGCTCAACTACGGCCACGGCTACGAACGGGTCAATTACTCGTGCAAGATGTTCAACGTGTTCCCAGAAGACCACAATGACATCGAACTGCGCGAATTGTTCAACGTCTGGTGGCATCCGACCAGCATCCTGGAAGGGCTGCCGGCAGCACCCGACGTGCAATCGATGCCGAGCGGCGTCTACGGCGACATCTTCGACGTGCTCGTGGATCGGCCGCAACGGGCCGAAGCGTTGACCAATTACCCCATCATCTGGGCTGCCGGCGACGTGCGTTTTCATCCGGCCATTCTCAAGGCGCTCGAAACGCACTTGCAGCGCGGCGGCACGCTCGTCGTCAATATCGCCCTTGCCGGCCAACTGCCGCAGGAGTGGCTCGGCTTCCAAATGACGGCCGATCTGACGACCTGCACGGCTTGGGGGCCGGTGGGCGCGCCGCCGCAGGCGACGACGCCGTTTCGGTGCGCGCGGGTCCAACCCACGACGGCCCAACCGCTCGCGGTGGCGTTAGCCCAAGATGCCAAGCCGGCCGCCGCTCAACCGCTCCTGTTGCGCAATCAAGTCGGCCGCGGTGCAGTGATTGTCATGTTGGTGCCGCGCGGTATCGGACTCGACGAACGGGCGCATCCGGCGCTCCCCTACCTGATGAACGGCCTGACGCAAGGTTTGTTGCCGGTGGACGTCCGCCTGGCCAACGGCCGACGTCTGCAAGGCGAGGTGATGTACTCGCTCAACAAGACCAAAAACGGCTGGCTCGTGGCCTTGTACAATCATCGCGGTCTCGACAAGACACAGACCGGCATCGCCCGGGTAGATCGGCGGGCGGTGGCCGAGGTGGCGCTGGAACTGCCGCCCGATACGACTGCCGTCCAGGAGTTGACCGAACCGCGTAAGCTGACTGTCGAATCGCCGTCCGGTGCAGGCCAACGGCCGCGGACGACGTTGCGCATTCCTGCCGGCGATGTGCACGTCGTCGAAATTCGCACCAAGTGACGGCCCGACTCCGAGCCGGAGCCTTCGCCCTGCCAAGCGGCTGTCCTGCCAGGGGGTTGTCGCCCTGGAGAGCACCGCGGGGCCGCGGAGCAACTCGTGGGCAAACCGACCGCCGACTTGCACAGCGCGCCGGCCGCTCGGTTTATGCTGCGGCGCGGCTGGGGTGTTGCATGAAGGCGACGACGCTCTGGATGACGCGCCGCTGTTGCTCTTCGGTGATTTCCGGATACATCGGCAAGGCGAGCACCTCGCGGGCGGCGCGCTCGCTGGCCGGAAAATCTCCTTCACGATAGCCCAGGTAGCGAAGGCATTCCTGCAAGTGCAGCGGGATCGGATAGTAAATTTCGCAGCCGATTTTCTCGGCCCGGAAGTGCTCGATCAAGGCGTCGCGTTGCCCCCGCCCCACCCGGACGACGTATTGATTGAAGACATGCCGCCGATGTGCCGCGACGTGCGGCCGCTGCAAGAAACCACTGACGTGGTATTCGTCGATCAGGGCATCGTAGCGCCGCGCGGCGGCCTGGCGCATCTGCGTCCAACGATCCAGGTGCGGCAGTTTGACGCGCAAGAGGGCTGCTTGCACGGCGTCGAGTCGTGCGTTCCAGCCCAACAACTTGTGATGGTACTTCGGCTCCATGCCGTGATTGCGCAAACAACGGATCCGATCGGCCCATTCGGGATCGCTGGTGACGACCAGACCGGCATCACCGTAGGCGCCGAGGTTCTTCGACGGATAAAAGCTGAAGCAGGCGATGCCGCCCAAGGTGCCCGTGCGTTTACCGTGATATTCGGCGCCGATGGCCTGGGCCGCGTCCTCGACAATCGGCAGATTGTGCCGCTCGGCGATCGCCCACAATGGTTCCATGTCGACGCACTGGCCGAATAAGTGGACCGGCATGATCGCCTTGGTACGCGGCGTGATCTTGCTCTCCACCTGGTGCGGATCGAGGTTGAACGTCGCCGCGCAAATGTCGGCGAAGACCGGCTTGGCGCCCAAGCGGCACACGGCCCCTACGCTGGCAAAGAACGTGAACGG
>JANWVS010000414.1 GCA_025056835.1 Gemmataceae bacterium
AGTTGGCCGCCGTCGCCGCGGGGACGATCAAGAGGGCGTTGATCAGCAGCGTGCCGACCACGAACAAGCACAGGTTCACGACCAGGCCCAGCAGCACCACAAAAAGGTACTGGCACAAGCGCACCGATACGCCGCGCGACAACGCCAGGCTTGGGTTGACGTGGACGAGCACCAGCCGATTGTAGAACAACGCGAAGAACACCAGCGTGGCCGTCAGCAGCACCAGCAGTGCAGCGATGTCGTGGGTTCGAACTTTTTGCGTATCGCCGAAGATGAACGACTCGATGTCGAAACCCGGCGCCTTGACGGCCCGGAGAAAGACGGCGCCGAGGCCGATCGCCCCGGCAAAGAAGACGCCGATGACCGTGTCGCTTTGCAGTCCGGTCGTTTCGCGAACGACGGCGATCAGCAGGCCGATGCCGACGCCGAAGGCCACCATGATCGGCATCATCCAATCGCGCAAGTCGCTTTCGGTGCGGCCGAAGGCCAAAAAACAGGCTGCAGCCACGGCGAAGCCGGCAAAGGCGCAGTGAGCCAGGGCGTCGCTGAAGAACGCCATGCGGTTGCCGACCACCTGTCCGCCGATCGCCCCGCAGATGAGACAAACCAGCACGACCGCCAGGAAGCCCTTGATCGCGAACAGATGGTTGAAGTACGTCCCTTCGGGCGCACTGTTGCGGACCCATTCAATAAAGGTATCCAGCAGACCGACCAAAGCGTCCATCGACGATCTCAAATGACCGCAGACGCCCAGGCAACGGCTCAGGAGCCGCAGGGCGGGGCGCGGTCCAAGCTCTGTTACGCCGTCGTTGCGGCCCAAGTTCAGGCGTAAGCGTAATCGCGCTCAATTTCCGGCTGGAGTGAATAAAGACTGGCGGCGATGCGGTCCATCAGTTCCATCGCTTCTTCCGCTTCGGCGGCGGTGATGGTCAACGGCGGCGCGATGCGAATGACCTTCTTGGCCAAGGGGCCGAGCAGGTGGATGCCTTGGCCGTCGCTGCCGCGGTAGCATGCCAATACCAGTTCATTGGCCCACTCCGGCCCGCTTTTGCCGGCGAAGTCCCGCATTTCGAGGCCCCACACCATCCCGCCTTTTTCGCCGCGAACATGGGCCACGTAGGGGTGCTTCTTCAATTCGACCAGGCCGGCCTCGATGACCGCGGACGACCGCCGCGCGTTTTCCAGGACCACGCCGTCGGCGAATTCGTCGAGCGTGGCCAAGACGGCGGCGCAACAAAGCGGGTTCGCACTCCAGGTGTCCGAGCCTTCGCCGTAATCGAGGGCGGCCAAGATGTCCGCCTTCCCGACCGCCGCCGCCACCGGCACGCCATTGCCCAAACCCTTGCCGAGGACGACGATGTCCGGCTCCAAACCATAAGTTTCGAAGGCAAACGGGTCGCCGGTGCGGCCGAAGTTGGATTGCACTTCATCGAGGATGAAGACGATCTCGTTGGCCCGGCAAAAGCGCTGCACGGCTTGCAGGTAAGCCTTGGGCGGATGATACGAGCCGCCGCCCCCCAGATACGGCTCCGTAATGAGCACGCTTAAGCGGCGTCCGAATTGATAGCGGAGGGCCTCCAATTCCTGAACGTACGGGGCCGGGTCAAACGGCTCGTCGCGCCGCGAAACATCGAGGCATTCTTGCATCGGGAAGCTGATGAAACGCACGCGCGGGTCCCGGTCGCGGTCGGTTTCACAGCCGGTGACCGCGCCGGCCAAGCCCTTTTTCCCGTGGAAACCGTAGCGGGTGGCGAGGATGACGTCGCGCGCTCGGTCGCGGGCCAGCGCCGCCCACAGCGCCTTTTGAATCGCCTCCGACCCCGATGCCGCCCAGAACACCTGCTCCAGCCGCTGCCCGCCCGGCCGCGATTGGAGCAATTCCACCAGCCTTCGGCTGGCCGCCGTTTCCACCTCGGTGATGGCGTTGTAAGCCGTCATCGGCAGGGCCGTGAAATAGCCGTCGTCGCCCGACGCATTGGACCAGCCCAGGTACTCTTGGAAACGTTTCAGCCAGCGCCGGGGATTGTGGCCGAGATTGGCGACCAGCACCCCGGAGGAAAAGTCGAACAGTTTGCGGCCTTCCGGAGTCCAATGGAACACCCCCGAGCTTTTGGCCAGCACGGCCTGCGACGGCGTGAAGGTCCGCAGGCTCTTCGGCTCGAACCTGGCGACCAGATCGCGATGGGCATTGGAAGCCGCTTCGCGTGGATGGTGAATCGGTTCAGTCATCGCAAGCCCCTCGAACAGATCAGCATGGCGGTACGCAGCGCCGGTCGGCTCACACGCGGCCGGCATACAACACACGGCTTTCGCTGCGCCCCGGCGCGCGCAACACTAAGCCGCCTTCCGGTGCATTGACTTCGACGACGCAGGCTGGCCGACCGGCAGCGTGCTCGGCCAGGATGGCTTCCATCGCTTGCACCACTGCCACGGTGTTGCGGTCGGCGGCAACGTCATTGTAGTGCAAAGCGCGCATGGCCGCGAGGCGCTCGTCGCGCTGGGCACGGGCGCCGCCAAACTCGACGTAGGCGACTTCCTCGAAGAATTTTTGAATCACTTCAATGCCGTAGCCGCGCTGGCTTCGCTCCCCCCATGGCTCCAGGAATGTGCCATTGTAATGATAGTTCGGGGTGATCTTGAACTCGCCGGGGGAACGGCCCTCGACCGTCAGTTCGACGCCGCGCTTGCGCTGGTGGGCATTCCAGACACCGTTGTCGAAGCGAAATTGCACCTCTTGATCGACGTAACCGGGGAAGTTGTCGGGCGTCACCCAACTGGTGTGAATGTCGAACGCCGCCTCGCGGCCATCGGGATAGACGTAGACGATTTGCAGTTGCACCGAGTCCCAGGTCGCCCCGGCCGCGGGACCGACCAGGCCGCGCTGCCCCGTCGCCGTCACGCGGGCCAGCCGCCACGCACCGCCGAACGAAAAGTCGATGAGCTTGATGTAATGAACGGCGACATACGTGCCGGGATTGCGCCCGTCGATCCACTCCGCGAACTGGCTGCTGCTGATCGACTTCGGCTCCAACAGCGTGCAGTAGCCGTTATTGACGTGGCGTAAGACGCCGTCGGCTACGAGGGTGCGAAGTTTCTTATGGTCCGGGTCGGCGAGTTTGTGGTACACGACCTTGGCCAACACGCCGTGTTGGGTCGCGAGTTGGTGCAGCACGTCCAGCTCGGCGAGGCTGAGCACCGATGGTTTTTCAATGAGCACATGCTTGCCGGCCGCCAGCGCCTGGCGAGCCACGTCGAAATGGCGGTGGTCCGGCGTGGCAACACAGACGACGTCCACACCGTGGTCGAGCAACTGGGCCACCGCCGTCGG
>JANWVS010000415.1 GCA_025056835.1 Gemmataceae bacterium
GTCTTCGGAGCGTCCATGGTCTACCTTCATCGTTGAGCCATCGTCGCGAATGTGCGGCGATGGTGCGCTTCAACCTTTTCCTCGTGCCGGGTGCCCCGTACGAAGAACAATCTTCTTCACAAGTTGCTCGGCCTGAACCAATTCAATCTATGGCGGTGGTTGGTTACCGGCGGCATCATCATTGTCGGCGCCATGATTTTGGGCTTTGTCGCCGTTGCGAGAACCATTCAGCAGCGGCAGTTCAGCTCTAAGTTCCAACTCCTAACGACGATGGCTGTACTCCTCTAGGGCATCGTCGGGTTGATGCTTCAACTTTTCTGTGGCCTGGTCGTGGCACGTTGTCAGGATCGTGCGGCACGGGACAAGGCGGGTGAATCATTTTTCGGAACCCCTGCCGCTCACTGTTCACCTGCCGCCGCTTGCGGCCCAGACCATTAACGGCGCTCGTAGACGTTGCCAGGCAAACGCCGAATCCAACGGTTCAATTCCATAATCGTTAGCAATCCGCTCAACTCGGCGATCGGCACCTTTACGAGGCGGCAAAGTTCGTCGATATGGCGGGGTTCGTGGAGGGCGTCCCAAATCGTCAGCGGAACCGGGTCCAAGTTCGGCGGTGGCTGCGTCGGGTTCGGAGTTGGAACAGCCTCCGCGCCGGTGAGCAAGTCGGCCGAGCGATTGGTTGGACTGATGCCAGCGAGATCATCGAGGATGTCGCGGGCATGGCGCACCAGTCGAGCTCCATGGCGCAGCAGCTGAAGTGTGCCAGCGCTGGCGGCGCTATCGACCGGGCCAGGGATGGCGAAGACGTCACGGCCTTGGTCGGCGGCGTGCCGGGCGGTGATCAGGGCGCCGCTCTTCTCGGCCGCTTCCACGACAACCACGCCGCGGCATAGTCCGCTGATGATCCGATTGCGGGCCGGAAACATTCCTGCCATTGGCTCCAAGTGCATATTCGCTTCGGAAACCAAGGCGCCGCCGCTACCGATTATTTGCTCGGCAAGGTCTGTGTGCTCGGGTGGATAAATCTTGGCCAATCCGTTCGCGAGGACGGCCACGGTCCGGCCCTTGGCAGACAGGGCGCCCCGATGGGCAGCGGCGTCGATGCCCCGCGCCAGGCCGCTGACTACCGTGACGCCGGCCTGGGCCAACTCCCGACCCAGCCGCTCGGCGACACGCAAACCGTAGGAGGTACAGGTCCTCGAACCGACGACCGCTACAGTTAACACGTCGTCCTTCGGCAATGTCCCTTTGACGTACAGCAATTGCGGCCGACCGGCCGTGGACCGCAGCAACGCGGGATAATCTGGGTGATGATCGAAGAGCAATCGCACACCATGGCGTCGGCACGCCTCCAATTCGGCATCGACATTGCGGGATCGGAGCGAGGCCTGCAAGGCCGCGGCCAGGTGTTCGCCAAGGTAAGGGATCGACGTCAAGTGGGTCAGATCGGCTTCGGCAATCGCCGCCACGCTGCCGAATCGCTCCAACAGCGCAGCGGTGAGTTTCGGCCCGATGCCTGGCACCAAGCGCAAAGCCAGAAGATCGCGTTCTGTGCCGGAAAGTTCCACGTTCGGCTACCTGCGCATGCCTGGTACGGCGACCGTCAGCGACGTGTCGGCTATTATCGTCGGACACCGCGCTGATCGCCATGGGGATTACATGGTACGAGCCTTTAAGAGTTTGTACGATCGACCGAATTGACCAGCGACTGCGCGAGCCCAAGGAGTGTCGGCATTGCCCTGGAAACATTTCGCAAAGCCTAGCCCCAGCAAATGAGTCCTGGTTCAAAGGAGTTGGCCAAGTCGGGGTTTTTTGGCAACACCCGAACAGCGAAGCCATAGTTGCCACTGGAGCGGCAGGGAATCGTACCTTTGTAGACCAGAGCAGAGCCGAGCATGGCATTGTTGTGCTGCATCGGTTGCGCGTAAGGCTTGGGGATGTCGCCGGCGTTATCGACCAAACCGTGGAAAAGTTGCACTTCCACGTCGTCGGGCTTGATGTTCCCCAAATTGATGCGGGCCAAGACTTCAAGCTGACTGCCGACATGCATGGGATCGCTTCCGCCGGAAGCTTCCACGGCCTCCACGCGGATATGGCCCCATTCGCGCGTCATGCGGCGCCGCCATTCGGCCAAAGCCGCGGCCCGCTTAAGCTTATCTTGGCTGAGACGTTCGAACCGATCCGACGAAGGTGAGTAGCATTTTTCCATGTACTCCTGGACCATGCGATTCGTGTTGAAGACCGGGCAGATCGTCGCGATCGAACGTTTCATCATCTTGATCCAACCGCGCGGCAAACCATCGGAAGAGCGAGCATAGAACAAAGGCACAACCTCTTGTTCCAGCAAGTCATAAATAGCCCGGCTCTCCACGTCATCTTGATAATTGAGGTCGGTGTATTCCTCGCCGGCACCGATGGCCCAACCGTTGTCGCCGCTGTGGCCTTCGACCCACCAGCCGTCGAGGATCGACATGTTGATGCCGCCGTTGACGGAGACCTTCATGCCGCTGGTGCCGCTGGCTTCCAAGGGCCGTCGCGGATTATTGAGCCAAAGATCGACGCCTTGAACGAGGTAACGGGCGACATTGACGTCGTAGTCTTCCAAAAAGACGATGCGGCGCCGTAACTCCGGCCGACGACAGACGTGAACGATTTCCGCGATGAGTTCTTTGCCGCCGTGGTCGCGCGGGTGGGCCTTGCCGGCGAAGATGAACTGCACGGGTCGTTCTTTGTCGTTGACAATCGCCGTTAGTCGGTCCAAGTTACGGAAGATGAGCGTCCCCCGCTTGTAGGTGGCGAAACGCCGCGCGAAACCAATCGTAAGCACCTCCGGGTCGAGCACCTCCTCGGCCCGAGCTATTTCCGCGGGCGGAGCTCCGCGCCGAACGAGTTGTTCGCGCAAGCGCCGTCGGGCGAAGACCACCAGTCGCTCACGGCGCCGTTCATGGGTGCGCCAAAGCTCCGCGTTGGGAATGTTTTCGACCCGCTTCCAAATGCTATGATCGGTGGGCCGATTTTCCCATTGCACACCCAAGTAACGATCGTACAGTTGCGACATTTCCGGCGCCAACCAGGTTTGAGTGTGGACGCCGTTGGTGATCGACGTGATCGGAATCTCCGCCTCGGGCAATTCCGGCCAAATGCCTTTCCACAACTTCCGTGACACGGCGCCATGCAACTTGCTCACACCGTTGCTCGTGTTCGACAGGCGTATGGCCAATACCGTCATGCAGAAGTGTTCATGGTGATCGCGCGGGTTCTGTCGGCCAAGGCCGAGGAATTCGTGCCAGTCGATTTTCAGAGACGGCAAATAGGGGC
>JANWVS010000416.1 GCA_025056835.1 Gemmataceae bacterium
GGAAGCGGCTCGCTTCGGCTCGACCTTCCGTCTCGGCGATAAGGTGATCCAGACGGTCAACAACTACGACAAAGATGTCTTCAACGGCGACATCGGCCGGATCCGCGCCATCAACCTGGATGCTCAAGAAGTGACGGTTGATTTCGATGGCATGCGCGTGACGTACGACTTCGACGACCTCGACGAGCTTGCCCTCGCCTACGCCCTGTCGATCCATAAGTCGCAAGGCAGCGAATACCCGGCAGTCGTGATCCCGTTGCACACGCAGCACTACTTGCTGCTCCAGCGTCACCTGCTGTACACGGGCGTGACGCGCGGCAAGCGGCTGGTCGTGGTCCTTGGCAGCCGACAGGCACTCCGGCTTGCCGTGGAGCGCTGCGACGGAGGT
Organism: Gemmataceae bacterium; assembly: GCA_025056835.1. GTDB lineage: Bacteria > Planctomycetota > Planctomycetia > Gemmatales > Gemmataceae > JANWVS01. The sequence continues at coordinate 389 of JANWVS010000416.1, forward strand.
CGCCGACGCACCGCCTTGGCCCAACGGCTGCGGCAAACCGACTAAAGCAAACGAGCAACGGCCTGCGGCGGACGGCCGGTCGAACCACCAGGCCGTATTTTGGGTGGCACGGATGTTGAAGAACACGGCAATCGTCGCCGTCGGCCTTGACTCGCTGCGAAGTCATGGCCGATCGCAAGCGAAAGGCGGTCTTCGTCGACCGGCCAAGTACGGCTATCGAGCTACTTCCGTCCACGTGCCCTTCTTGGCCGACTCGAGAATCGCGTCGAGCACCTGTTGCGTAGCCAGGGCGTTGCGGAAATCGGGCTGGCACGGCACGCCTTTGGCCAAGCTGTCCAGGAAGTCGGCTACGTGGTGGACAAAACTGTGCTCGTAGCCGATTTGCAGCCCCGGCACCCACCAGCGGCTCATGTAAGGATGCTCGCCGTCGGTGACATGGATTGAGCGCCAACCACGGGTTTGGCCTTCGTCGCGATGGTCGAAGTATTCCAGACGGTGCAGATCGTGCAAGTCCCATTTGATCGAGGCTTTTTCGCCGTTGATCTCGAACGTGTACAGGGCCTTGTGGCCGCGGGCATAGCGCGTCGATTCAAAGAGACCCAGCGAGCCGTTGGCAAAACGGCACATCAAGGCACAAGCATCGTCGATGCCTACCTTTTCGACCTTGCCGGTCAAGTTGTGCTTGCGTTCCTTGATGAAGGTTTCCGTCATGGCGGACAGGGACACGATGGGGCCGTTGAGCCACATGGCGGTGTCGATGCAATGGGCCAGCAGGTCGCCGGAGACGCCGGAACCGGCCGCAGCGACGTCGAGCCGCCACAGGGCCGTGCCGCCTTGGGGGAGGTCGGCAGAAATGGTCCAGTCCTGGAGGAAGTTGGCGCGGTAGTGGAAGATTCGGCCGAGGCGCCCTTCATCGACGAGTTTTTTGGCGAGGGTCACGGCCGGCACGCGGCGATAGTTGTACCACACCGTATTCGCGACCTTGGCTTGCTCGACCGCCTGGCACATCCGCAAGCCCTCGCCGGCATTCATCGCCAGCGGTTTTTCGCACAAGATCATCTTGCCCGCGGCGGCGGCGGCCATGGCGATCTCGCAGTGCAGGTTGTTGGGCACGCAAATGTCCACGGCGTCGATGTCTTTACGGTCCACGAGTTTCCGCCAGTCGGTTTCGATCGACTCGTAGCCCCATGTGTCGGCAAACGCTTTGACTTTGTCCCTATCGCGAGCACAAGCCGCCTTGAGCACCGGGCGGTATTTCAGGTCGAAGAAGTTGTTAACTTTGCGATAGGCGTTCGAGTGGGCCCGGCCCATGAAGCCGTAGCCGATCATGCCGATGTGAAGCGGTTGTACCATGGTCGTGGTTCCTTGCCTGGGACTGAGGGACAGTATGATCTTACCGAGGCGCTGGCGGTGGACAAGCGGCGGCCGTGCTTGACTTGGCGGCCGGGGCCGGGTTACGATCGGACCCAGCCGCAGGGTCCGGGAGGCCGCGATCATGGCGAAAGTGGGTGAAGTGAATTACGTCCGCAATTTGCGCGCCGACGAACGGCGTCACGCGGCTGAGAAGCCGTACTCTGATCCCAATTGCGCCTACTACTTGTATGAACTGGGGGCTTTGTTGGCCCTGATGCCGCCGCCGCCGGGGCGGTTGCTCGACGTCGGCTGCGGTACGGGTTGGACCAGCCGCTTCTTTGCCCGGCGCGGCTACGAAGTGCTCGGCATCGACATCTGTCCGGACATGATCGAGGCGGCCCAACGCGCGCAACAGCGCGAGCGGATTGCCGCCTTACAATTCCGCGTGGGCGATTACGAGGAATTCGCTCACGACCGCCCGTTCGACATCGCCGTATTTTACGACTCCCTGCATCACGCCGTCGACGAGGAAGCGGCCTTGCGGTGCGTCTTTGATGCCCTCAAGCCGGGCGGCGTTTGTCTGACTTCGGAGCCGGGCGTCGGTCATGCCGACAGCCCCGAGGCGCGGGCGGCGGTTGCTCGCTTTGGTGTGACCGAGAAGGACATGCCCCCGCGGCGCATCGTTGAGATCGCCAGGCGGATCGGTTACCGTTGCTGGGCGGTTTATCCGCATGGCTTCGACGTGGCGCAGATGATGTTCCGGCCGCCGGGACGGCTTTTGCAGCGAATTCCCGCGTGGTTGGGTCCGTTGCGACACTGGGCGCGAGCCTTGCGCGTCGCCGCGACGCTTCACCGCCGCCGGCTCGACCACGGCATCACGGTCTTGACCAAGTAGCGCTGGCGGAGACTAAACCCGCGCTTCGGCGCCGTGCCGTTGACGTTGGCCGCGGCCCGGCCGGCGATCCGTGGCGGCGCGCTCCCGTCATTTGGCCTCGACGAATTCTTCCGTGTACGTGCTCGCAAACTGATAGCTGCTGCCGGCGCCTTGGTGGCCTTCAATGGTACGGTCGATGGTCCAGTGGACGCGCTGCAAACGGCCGGCGGCGACATCGAACACTGCCTGACCACGCGGTTCGTGCTGGAGCAAAGGCAATCGCTCCTGGGCTGATGCCGGGGGATTGACGATCGTCGTCGTGATGGCGAGGGTCGCCCGATGGTCGGCGATTTTGCTGACGGCGACTTGCTGTTCGGCGGCATGGCGTTCGCCGGTTCCGTGCGGCGGTTCGAGGACGACGTGGAACTTCCTCACCCATCCTTGGCCTTCCCGGGGCGCTTGGGCAGGCAGGACCAGCGCAAAGGGTGGTTCGGCCTCGTATTTCGCGGCTGAGCCATGTTTGACTTCCAAAGTTCGCCCATAACCATCGACGCGAATCAGCGCCAACGTCGTGCCGATGTGTTGTTTCAGGTTTACCAACTCCGGAGTGCTGCCAGCGAGGTCGTCCGAATCGAACAAGAGCTTTTCGCCGTTGGGGCGAATCTGTTCGTGGCGCAAGGCCGCTAAGCTCAACTGTAACG
>JANWVS010000417.1:0-3069 GCA_025056835.1 Gemmataceae bacterium
CCTTCGCCTTCCTCGTCGAGTTTGAGAAAGTCGAAAGCAGCCGCCGAGCCGGTAAAGTTCAGGGCGTAAGGGCGCGACGGATCGTGGTTGAGCGACAAGGTCGGCAGCCGGCTGTCGCTGAGGACCACGGGAAAGAGCTTTTGCAGTTCGACCAGATGGTCGAGGCCGGCGGGCCGGGCAACGTGGAAAGTGTGGACCGGGCCGGCGACAAAGATCACGCCGCCGCCGTGTTGATCGACCCAGTCGCGCAAGAGCTTGACCTGGGCCGCTTCCAGCTCGCGCCAATCGGGGTCGATGGCGATGATCACGTCGTATTCGCTCAGGCTCATGTACTTGGCGCCGGGGTCTGCGACGAGGCGATCAGGAAATGACAGGAGCAAACGATCCTTCTCGACGTCTTGCTCCACATGGTCCTGTCGGCCGGTTTGCAGCAACACCGATAGTTCCAGGCGATTTTCCACCGACTCCCGGTGCAGGAGCGTGCGGAGGAACTGGTAATCATGGGTCGGGCCGCCGGCGAACAGCAGCACGCGCGGTTTTTTCTTCTGGACCAAGACTTGCGTCGGCGGGTCGCTGACGTGTTCGGCCTTGGCATAGGCTTCCCGGGGATGCCGCGGCACCTTGGCGACAAACTGCCAAGTCCCTTCGAAGCGGCCTTCGGTGTCGTCCTTCTCTTTGATGCCGCGCAGCTCTTGCAGGTCGATCTCGTACTCGATCACGTCCTGCGGAAAATCGCCGGCCCCCTTGAACACCCCTTTGCGGACCGGCAGAACGTACTTTTCGTCGGCGATCGGCTGGCCGAGCGCGTCCTTGATCCGCTGGGCCTCCAGCGTCAGCGTGAATTCCTCGTCGGTCAGGCCGACGCCGATGACGGGAATGCGTATGGGGAACTTGTCGTCGGGCCGGGCGATCTCCGGGGCCTGCATATCTTCCAGGCGGATGCTGGCCGGCTGACGATACTCGCCGACGCCGATGGTGATGACCGGGATCTTGAAACGGCCGCCCGCGACCCGAGCATGAAACTCGCGAAACGCCTCATCGCTGCCGAGGTTGCTCTGGCCGTCGCTGACCACGATGATGGCCTGGATCAGGTTGCCGCTCTCGAGCTTCGCCCCTTGCAGCAAGGCCCCGCCGAGGTTGGTGCCGTTGAGCAGCGAATCGTACAGGTCTTCGAGCCTGGTCCGTTCTTTTTGTTTCTCGACTTCCGAGAGCTTGTCCGAAACCTCGATCTTCGACTTGTCCGGCCGCAGCCAGGCGCGGAGCAGTTCTTCCTTGCCGTCGCCTTCGCCTTGCTTGATGGCCAACGTGAATTTCTCGTCGAGTTGGCTGCCGAAGCGATAGAGGGTCAACGGCGTCTTGTCGGCCACCCGCTTGAGAAACGCTTCCTGCGGCTGTCGGCGGCGGTCGAGCGTGGCCGTGAGAAACTGCAAGACCTTGTCCTGGCGCGTCGGCAAGGTCGCAGGGTCTTGACCGATCTCCGGCCGATCGTCGACCGTGAACATGCTGCCGGAGACATCGTGGAAAAAGACGACCTTGGAGTGGTACTTCTGCTGTTCGTAATTCTGGCAGCCCGGCAGCAGGAATACCGTGGCCAGGATGGCGTAGACCGCGCAGCGGAGCAGACCGAGAAACGTGGCCCAGCCCGGGTGGATCGACCGGGCATCGTGGACGTACATCAGCCCGACGTACAGCAGGGCGACGGCCAAGACCGGGGCGAGCACCACCAACCAGCCGGCGAACGGCAGCAGCATCGGGGCCAAGATCAGGTAGATCGTCGACACCACGCCGACCACCAGCAGCGGCGCGACGATTCCCTTGAAGCCGCGCTCGCGCCGAAACAGCCACATCAGCAACACCGTCACCAGGGCAAAGCCCACCGGGAGCAAGACGACCCAAGTCGGCGGTGTCTCTTGCAGGCGCCGCCAGAGAAATTCCGATTTGTGCGTCAGTTCTTGTTCCATGTCAGCCATCCGGCCCCTGAGCAAGCCCCAACGGCAAACTTCCGATGCCGAGCCGCTTAGGTCTCCCGTTTATGCCGCCTGGCGCCGCGCTGCCGTCAGTTGTGCCAGCGTGTCGCTCTCGCTGCCGCGCAAGTGGAAGCTGAGATGGACCGCCAGCGCCTGCTCGGCCACCAAAACGGCCAGGAAGATCAAGTACAACAGCGGGTTTTCCGAAAAGTCGCTCTGCCGCGCTACCAGCGAATCCGGCGCGGCGCTGCCGTTGACGAACGTCGCGCGGCCCTCGCGGCCGTCCAGCAGATGCTCGTGCATCTCCTTGAGGCTAACGCGCTGGAGCGGCCCCTCGCGGGCGGTATCGACGTTGAACACCTGGCCGACGCTCAGCAGCGGCAGGCGGCCGTCGCCGTCGGCATAGTGCAACTGATTCACATACAGCCCCGGTTCGACGTTCTTGTCGAAGTGGAACACCAGTTGGCCGTTTTCCTCGCGGCCGAACGCCTCGTGCTTGCGGCTTTCCTTGTCGCCGGGGCGCTTGGGCAGCGTGCGGATGATCTTGAACTGCTGCCCTTTCTGTTTGAACTGTTCGGTGTCGACCGCGAGTTGGACCGGCGTGCCGACAGGGAGGTCGCCCTCGCTTCCCTGGCTGGAGAGGTAGTTTTGCAACTCCCAGATGAAGGGCTGGTAGATGAGCGTCGCCTGGCTGCCGCCGGCCCAATCGTTCCAGTCTTTACCCGCCGTGGTCATGACGGCCACGACGCGGCCCTTGCCGTAGTGCTTGGCCACAACGAACGGATCGCCGTAGCGCACCTGGTCGCGCAGCTTGAGAATGTCGTCGCGCAGGGCCGGAATTTTGTTCTCGCTGCTGGCCCAGAACTCCGTCAAGTTCGGAAACTCGTCCTCCTGCTTGTCTTTGCCCTTGTCCTGGAGCAGGTTGTCGAGGGCGTCGGCCAGGTGGTACGCCTTCTTTTCCGAGCCGGGCGCGACCAGTCCCTCGATGATCCGGCGATGGCGGTCGAAGCCCTTGCGGTATTTCTGATAACGCTCGTCGGCGAAGATCTGGTCGACGCGCGGTCCGCGAACGACGTCGAGGGCGGCCAGCTGGAACACCGTG
>JANWVS010000417.1:3079-3316 GCA_025056835.1 Gemmataceae bacterium
CGGCTGCGTGTTGGGCAAGGTGGCAATCTCGAAGACCTTGCCGGGATCGCTGTGCCACTTGGCCCGCGACACCGGAAAATAGCGGCGGATGCGCAGGTCCTTGAGCGTCTCCCGCTGATTTTTCTCGCGGAACACAGGCCCGAAGATCGGATAGTTTTCCCCTTCCGGCAGCAGGTCTTCGCGCAGGAGCAGCTGCGGCTCGTCCTTGTTGTATTTGGGATCGAGCGGCTCTTCGTT
>JANWVS010000418.1 GCA_025056835.1 Gemmataceae bacterium
GATACAGGCCCGTGCGATCGACGATCGCGAACATCCGGTGGCGCACATGGCGATTCTCCGCGCGGCCCACTTCCTGCCCTAGTTCCAGGCGCGTGCCGATGAGGTTTCCCTTGGCGTCCACGACCGGCCATTCAAAGACCTCAAAGAAACCCACCGTGACCCAGACGGCGAAGACATTGCTGCGCGTGGTGAGATTGTTGAAGATCTTGCTCAACAGCTCGCCTTGATGGACCGGATGGCCGCCGGCGGCGCTGGGCGGGATCATGAGCCGGTTGGGTCCGAAGCTTCGCAGAATCGTGGCTTCCACACCCTGGTTGGGGGCATTGGTGTCGGCCGCGCTGAGACTCTGGAAAGGCCGGTCGGCTGGCCCCGGAACACCGCCGGGCGAACGCGAAGTGATAAGGTTGTTGTAAATTGCCGTCACATCGCCCGAATGGAACTTCACCGCCTGGTTTTGATCGACACCAGCGACGTTGAGCTGGTCGCACAAGGCCCGGAACACGTCGGCATCCCAGATGGTGTTGATGTTGATTTTGCCGGGAAACACGCCGTCCTGGCTGATCCCCTGCATCCGGTGGCCGGCGTCGACCAACTCCAGGAAACGATAGATGCGGGAGTTGGAATGGGTCCACGGCGCTAAATGGGCGTGTCCGCCGCCCAGACCGAATTTTTGCGTCAGATCGTGCGGCCTGTAGGCGGACACCAAGAGCATCTCAATCGGACTCGCAAAATTGCGATCAAGGAATGCCAGCCAATCGAAGGGAACTTTGAGCGTCGCGTCGCCCGGTGCGGCCGGCAAGACCTGGGCATTGTGGGCGAAGAAGGTATGTTGCGGCCGATCGAGGTACGGCTGCACGCCCATCTTCGTCGTATCGGTGTCGGGCGCTTGCGCCGACCAGGCCGTCGCGACGTACGGCTGCCGGCGGCCGAACGAACGCCGCTCTTCCTCTTTCAACCTACCCGCATGAGCGCCGTTGTGATCGAATTCCACGGCGTCGTTGGCCGGCACGTTCTGCACGTAGTCGACCGTGATGTACGGATTGTAATTGGCGAGCTTGGGGTTGTCCTGATACGGCAAGAAGGGATTGGCCAGGCGACGCAGCAGGATCGTGTGCTTGGGCGGGGCGGCGTTGGTGTCGAACCATGCCCTGGGCAGGTCTTCATACGTCAGGGCGCTGCGCACGCCGTTGATGATTTGCACATTGACGTTGAGCGTCGGCGTCAGGGCGCCTTTGGGGTTGGTCGTGGGAAAGCCGACCTGCGGGCCGAGGACGTAGAAGCCGTCGTTGCTGCCGTCCTTCGCAATCATATTCTGATCGAGCGCCTGCACGCGGAAGTGCAGCGCCGGATCGAACTTGACGCCGCTCTTGGGATCGGGCACGAAATCGGCAACTTCGAGCTTGATCGCCGGCGGCGTCGGGTCGCCGCGCACATTCAAAAAGTCCTTCGTCAGGGCAACGCTATCGTCGACATCGGGTCCGAGGATCGTGATCTTGTAAACCGGCCACCGCTCGGGATTACCTTTCGCATCGAGCGTTTGCAGGAGGACATCGTTTTGCGTGCCTGTGAACGGATCGTTGACCCGCAGCATCGGATTGATCAACTCGATCCAGAAATTCACATGGTAGTCCTTCGTGGCCGCTTTCATCATCTTGACGCCGGGATCCATCGGGTCGTTGACCACCTCGGCGTAAACTTCGTTGATCAGCAACTTGGGCAGTTCGGTGCCGAAAACGTACTGTCCATTGGCCTCATCCCACAAAAACACCGTGGCGATGTTGTCCACATCGCGCAGGTCGACGAGATTGGCCGCCAACTGGGCCAGCCAGCGCAAAGCGTTGTATTGCGGCGAACCGGGCGGCGGCAGCGGCGTAGCGTACACCTTGTTCACCGGGTCCCAGCCGGGGCGGGCGCCGGTGGTCACGTAGCGAAGCAGGTCGAAAATGTCCTGGCACAGCTGTTGCCGGTCTTGCTGCGCCTGGTTCAGTTGCGCCACGTTTGCCTTGACCGACAGGTCGATCTGTCCTGTCGCCGCACTCGGCTGCGGATAATCGGTCAGCTTGCGATTGATATTGAGCCGCTTGGCCACCAGGTCCAGTCCGGCCCAGCCGCGATAGTCGGCACCGTATTCGCCGCGGTTGGGGGAAGGGCCGGGGACCGCGGCGCGATTGCGCGGCATGGCGATGGGCGTCCCCAGCGCCTCGCTCAGGAGGTAGTCGCCGGCAGTCGGGTCGTCCAGCCAAGGCATCAGCCCAGGACGGCTGAGGTCCATGGACAAGAGCGTCGTGTTCCAGCGAGTGGCTGTCGAGGCGAAGCTCTGCTGCGGCAAATTGGCGAGATTGAACAAGTCGCCGCCGAGCATCGGCGATCCCGTCCCGCGGTAGCGATACATTGTTTCGAGTTGGTGCAACCGGAACAGTTTGTCGCCGGACAGAGCGGTATTGAAGTAGTTGAACATCGCCGGATGGTTGGTCCGCTCGGCGACGCTGCCGCCGCCGTAGCTGGCAGGCGGGATATACGGGAACGGCACCATGTGGCCGTCGGCCAAGTATTTGTTGCCGGCCTTGTCGCCGGGCAAATAGATCCGCTCGGAGAGGGAATGGTCGGATTTGACGGCGTCGAAGTCATACCAAGCATAGAACGGCGGAGCGATGCCGCTGCCGGAGAAGACGCCGCCGTTGGCGGGCAAGGAGTCGGTGCCGTAGCGGTATCGAAGGATGTTCCGCCAATCGAGCGGGTTGGGAACGACGGCCGAGAGATTGATCTCCGACGGATAATAGCCGTGGTTGCTGGCGTGCAGCGGCGTGCCGCCGACGGTGCCGCGGAGGTTGCCCGCGACATTGAGATTGACCTTGCCGTCGAGGTCGATGATGAGCGGGGCGAACAGCGCCTTGTACATTCTTCCGTTCGGACCGGTGAGGACCGGGAAGCCGAGGTCGATCCAGATACTGTCGTTGTTGTAGTGGCCGCCGGCGCCTTTCTTGACGCCCAGGCCGCCATCGAGGTTTTTCACGTCGCCGCCGCCGTCGGCCGGAGGCGGGAAACCGCCGGTAGCCACGCCGCCGATGAACTTTGCCGGGTCGCCGCGGTTGTACCACGGCAGCGGCCGCAGCGTCGCGTATTTCTTCCACGGCGGCGGAAATTTCGTGGGGTCTTTCTCATTGGCGTCGAACGGCCGCCACGTGAACGGATTAGCCGCCACGTCGAGCGATCCGATGCCGGTCCAGTCGCGGTGAAACGACGGAATCAGCACCTCGCCCGAACTGTTGACCTGGCCGAGAAACACGCTATTGAGGTCGGCATAGGTCCA
>JANWVS010000419.1 GCA_025056835.1 Gemmataceae bacterium
CACGCGCCGGGCCGGCGGCCCAGCGCTAATGCTCCCAAGCCTTCATATAAAAAACAGCGTCGTCGTGGCCAGCAGCAGGAAAGAAGCGTTCCGCATGAAGTCGGTGATCGTCGAGCAAGCCCTCTTTCGCCGCGAGCACGGACACCCGCCCGTCCTGCTGGCGCGGTCGGCCGGCTTTACCGATGACTGGTGCGAACGTGCCGAACGAATGATCGTAGGATTTGGTCAACACAGCCGCGGCCTTTGCTGCCCGACGGCCATTTTCGGGCAACCGCTGGGCAAGGACCATGTCGCCGTGGTTCGCGTCGGCGATAGCGAGGCGCACGCCAACGGTTGGCCGCAGTTGAACTTTCACTTCGCCATATTGCGCCGGGTCGATTACGAGGCGTACTTCGCCGATCCTTTTGCGGTGGCCGCACGCCTGAAGCCCCCAGCCAACTCGCCGGGCGAATTAACGACGTTGAGTTGGCCCGCCGCACCTCCGGAGCCGCGCAGCCTGGCGCAGGTGCAAGCGGTGTTGCAGCGTGTGAAAGCGGGTGCCTTGCAAGAGGATGAAGACCCCGAGACGGTCGAGCGGACCGTCGAAAATTCGGAAAGCCCCGCGCTGTTAGGCGGCAGCCAGGTCCTAGTCGACGGCGGCCGGTTGGTGTTCGTACGGGATCGGCCGGACGAGGCCTTGGTGCAAGGCTTGTGGATGTTGCTGCCGCATTCGTTGCGGGCCAAACTGTGGCCGGCAAGCTTCGCGTTTTGCAATGATCTGCGGTTCGACGTCGTGGTGGTGCCGCACCTGCGCGACGGCGATTGGCGCGGCTACACGACAGAAGAGCAGGCCGCCGACTATCCAACCGGCTCGTACGAGTTGGCTTTGCAAACGGCCGTGGAAGCCGGCGATCAAGCAGCGTTGGACGCGGTGTTTTGCCGCCGCACGGCGGGAGAAACGCTCCGGCTGGCGGTACAGATCCTGGTTTTCCTGGGAATCGTCATGCTAGCCGTGAGATTGCTCGTGCCCGTGCCGCGGCTGTTCACCCCGGAGCGTCAGGCGTGTCTGGCGGCCGGCATGGTTGCCGTCGGCGATCCCTGGACCGCCGTGGCGATGTGGCACTTGGGCAAAGAACTCGATCGCCGCGACCAGGCAGCCCAACGATGACGGAATACGTCTTGGTAACGCCGACGCGACTGTTGCACGAACTAGGCGTTTTTCACGGCCTGAATCGGGATGTCCAACGCTACCTGCCGACCTTATTGGCGCCGGAGCACCTGACTTTCCTGCCGCGCGCCCAAGCCGAGGATGATCCGACATTCAAGCAGATTATTCCTTACGTGGTCCTACGCCACGGCGACCGGGTATTCAACTACACTCGAGGTGAAGGAAGCAATGAGAAACGGTTAAGAGCGCTGCGTTCGGTGGGAATCGGCGGACACATCAATCCAGGAGACCTGGAGGCCGGTACGTCGGCGTATTGGCGCGGCATGTGGCGTGAGCTGGCGGAGGAAGTTTGTATTGAAACGCCGTACCGCGACCATTGCCTCGGACTGATTAACGACGACACCACGCCGGTGGGCCGCGTCCATTTGGGGATCGTTCACGTCCTGGAGCTGGAGGCACCGCGCGTGCGCCGGCGCGAGGCCGATTTGCTGTACTCCGGCTTCGCGCCGCTGCCCGAATTATGCCAGGCGACCAACGAATTCGAGACCTGGTCGCGCTTCGTCCTGGAAGCGCTGCACCAACCGTAATCGTCGTCGGCGATCAATGGCCATCGCCGATGTGTACCTGTTTGTATCCCCCCGACGCCGCGAAGATGACGATCAGCAGCAGATAGCATCCAGCCATTATCGCAGGCACGATCGCTGTCCACAGCAGGGCTTTTTTACCGCCTTCTAAAACTGCGGCATCGACCACGTCCCTGTCGGCGGCGGCGTTGGGTCGGCCCTCGTTTTCCCACCACGCAGCAAGTTTTTCCAGGTTCTCGTCCCTGCCTTTGGCAGCCCGAAGCAATTCCAAGTCTTCCGCCAGTTTTTTACCGTCATCGCGAAGCACGCCGACCTTGGCGTTGTCGAGGCCGGCCACCTTGGGCAGGAAAGGCAAAGGCGCCGAAGGCTCTTTGCTCTTATAGCGCTCGTAGGCCGCTGGGGAGCGGTTGGAAAGGTCGATGCTGGCAGCGTAGTCTTGTTGATAGCCGATGACCGGACCGCCGAGGAAGCCGGCAGAGATCATGCCGATGCCACCGCTCATTCCCAGCGCCAAGGCGCCGCCGCGCGGATAGCGCTCGGAGATGACGCCGAGCATGGTCGGCCAGTAGAATGTTTTGCCGATGCCGTAAATCGTGACGGCCAGCAGCCAAAGCAGGGCCGTATTCGTAGCGGGTAGGCCGAGCAACGCCAGACCGGCCGTGCCCAACACAGCGCTGCCGAAGAGCAAACCGACTGGCGAGATTTTGTGGACGATGGGTCCGGCGAAGAAGCGCAAGGTGAACATCAGCACGTTGGTCCAAATGAACGCGACCAACGCGAACGTCTTGTTGCGCAACACCGTATCGGTGATGTTTTGAATCCAGCTGTCCGTGCCCAGTTCGACATAGCCGACCATGGCGTGGATGACGAACAAAAAGAGCAGGATCGGCGAAAACAACGTCAAAATCGTGGTTTTGAGAGGGACGCCGGAGACTTTGGCTTCCGACTTCGGGAACGGCCGGCCGACCATCATAAGGCCATACAACAGCATCGGCGCGAAGACGATGCCCCAACGAACCTGCCAGCCGGCGTTGGGCAATCCTAGACTCGGCAACTGATTCAGGCCAAGATTGACGAGCGCGCCGAGAACCAAGCCGCCGGGCCAGCCGGCGTGCAGGATGTTGAGCCAGTGGGTCTTGTTGTGCGGAAAGAGCGTAGCCGTCAAGGGATTGATCACCGCCTCGCACGTCCCGTTGCCGAAGGAAAAGAACCACGCTCCCAAGTAAAGGCACCAAAAGGCGCCGTCCTTACCGTGCGATTGAAAGGCGAAAGGTGCGGCGAGGGTCAGTGCAATCGACAACGCATGAAAGAGAAAGGCGATGGCCATCAGGATGCCGTAGCCGATCAGGTCGGAGAAGAAGCTGAAGAAGATGATCGTCAAGCCGAAGCCCGCCAGCCCTTGCCCGGTGATGATACCGAGTTCGGTTTGCGTGAAGCCGAATTGCCGTCCCCAATCGCCGATGATGTCGCCGCGAATAGCGAATCCCATGCCGGCGGCGATCAGCGTGAAAAAACTCGCCCAGAAGAGCATGAGATCGTTAAAGGACGGCGCAGCGGCCATACCACGGCCGGCGACC
>JANWVS010000041.1 GCA_025056835.1 Gemmataceae bacterium
GCGACGCTGCCGGGCGACTCCACCTGGCAAACAAGATCGACCGCTCCCATGTCGATGCCTAGCTCGAGCGAGGCCGTGGCGACGACGGCGCGCAGTCGGCCTTCCTTGAGGGCTTGTTCGGTCTGTTGGCGGACCTCGAGGGAAACACTGCCGTGGTGCGCTCGCACTGGCAGGGGCGCCGACTCATCCAGCCCGGCGGCAAGCTCGTCGTTCAGGTGAGCGGTGATTCTTTCGACGCTGCGGCGGTTGTTGGCGAAAACGATGGTCGACCGGTGTTGCTCGATTTCCCGGGCCAACAAGCGATAAATCGACGGCCAAACGGTCCGCTCCGGCACCTGCCCGAAGCAGGCCACCGGGCATACCACTTTCAGGTCGAGGTCCTTGCGAAGCCCGGCATCGACGATGGTCACGGGGCGCGGCTGAAGTCGGCCGTCGGTGCCTTTCTCAAGGCCGCCCAGGAAGCGCGCTACTTCGTCCAGGGGTCGTTGGGTCGCCGATAAACCGATCCGGACAAAGCCGCGGGGGTTGAGCAGTTGCAATCTCTCCAGCAACAGCGAGAGGAAGACGCCGCGCTTGTTGGGGCAGAGAGCATGGATTTCGTCAACAATGCAATAGCGGAGGGTCCGGAGGGTGTCGCGGGCCTTGGAGGTCAGCAGGAGGTGGAGCGATTCCGGTGTGGTGATGAGGACGTGGGGCGGATGACGGACGAGGTGTTGCCGTTGGGCCGGGGGAGTGTCGCCGGTGCGGACAGCCGTTTCGAGGCGAGGCAAGGGAAAGTCAAGGGCGCGTGCCGCCGCCGCCACGCCGGCCAAGGGGGCGTGCAGATTGCGATGGATGTCGTTATTGAGCGCCTTGAGAGGGGAAATGTAGAGGACTTGCACGCCGGGCAGCGGATCGGGCTGGCGCCACAGGGCGTCGAGACAGGCAAGGAAGGCCGCCAAGGTCTTACCCGAGCCGGTTGGGGCCAACAAGAGCGTGTGTCGGCCGGCGGCAATGTTGGGCCAACCTTGAAGCTGCACCGGCGTGGGCGAGCCTAAAGTCGTTTCAAACCAGTGGCGGACCGGCGGGAGAAATAGTCCGAGAACAGCGGCGGACCGATCGTTAGCCATGGCAAGCGACCGACATCGAAAGACCGTTTGCGGATCGCGTTAATCCGTCAATCCAACTCTGCGTTGTGGGCCACCGAGGGGAAGACACACGCCAGGGCGTAGGCGGAGAAACAAATCAAGGGGGCGTCCCACGGTAAGCGCGGCCCGGAAAGGGTTTCAGCGTGTCCGAGCAGGTAAGGGACGGGAATCCACAAAAACGCCAGCGTCGCCGGCCAAGCTTGTTTCCTCCAGGCGTAGGTCCAGCGCCAGCCGAGCAAACCGAGGGACAGCAGCAAAAGCATCGCACCGTGTAGGGCGGTTTCGACATTGGCCGTGAGCCAGTCGGGAGCGGTCGTCACGAGTCGGTTCGCGCCGCTGCGGTCTTCGGACATTTGCTGCCGGCGGAACCACTGGTCGCCGACGAGAAACTTGGCGCCGGCCAGGCAACGGCGCGTGACGGTCGCGGCCGGATCCTGTTGGACCTCGGCCAGCACATCGTTTGCCAGCCCGGCATAGCGGCGCGCCTGGTTCGGCTCGTCGAGCAATTGTGTCAGGCGTTCCGGTGCGAGTGCTTGGCGGAGGCCGGCTTCGTCCTTCGGGCCGCCGTCAGCGCCAGGGTGATTGCCGATCCATAAATGCAAGTACGTCGATGTGACGATCGGCACCGGTTCCTCGAAAACCCGCCAGTTGCGTAAAGCCCAAGGGGCGACGCCGTTGGCGAAGCCGAGCACGACCAGGATGGCGTTGAACCACCCATAGCGGATGCGCTTGCATTGATAAAGGAACCAAAGCAGGGCAATCAGGGCAAAGACCAACAACGCCGCCCGAACGGTGGCAGCGGCGGCCAAGGTCAGACCGAAGAGCAAACTGGCGAAGGGGTCGCCCGTCTGACTGCCGCGCGCCCCAAGGGCCAGCGCCGCCGCCAGCAGGAAGGTGGCCACGGTGCCGTCGGCCAACTCGGCGCCATTGATGATCCAGAATGGGTGGATCGCCGCGAGCACGCCGGCCAACCAAGCGACGCGAGCGCTGGCGAAGGCGCGGCGCGCGAAGAGATAGAGGCAGACGACGGTCGTAACTCCCAGACCACATTGCAACCAGCGCACGGCGGCGTCGGGCGTGGCCGTCAATTCTGCCACGCGGGCCACGAGCCAGTAGTAACCGGGCGCCACGTGGGCCGTGGTCTCCTCCCGAATCGCCAGCGGCGCCAATGAGCCAAACCAACGGGCGTCGCTGGTCAAGTTGTGGACGAGGTTATCGAACTCAGTGGGCGGGCGGCGGCCGCGCAACTCGGCATCGCTCGGCAAGGGCGGCAGCTCTCCGTCGCCCTGGACAACCAAGGCCGGATCGGCGCGGCCGTCATCGGCGGCGAGGTGCAGGTAGCCGGCGCGCAGTGTGGCCGCCAGGCCGATCACAACGAACAACCCCAGCATTTCGATCCAGGAGAACCGCGGCGGAGGAGTCATGGCCAGCAACCTTGGACACCATCGTTGTTCTATGGGAACCCGGCTTGCAAGGCATTCCATCGCAGCATATGGTAATGAGTGATTTTTCACGAGCAAAGTCAAAGAACCAGGAGCTTCGCACATGGCTCGGCGCATTCTCAATCGCAAGGACCTGCGAGCCGATTACGAGGCCGCGGAACGACGCAAGGACGAAGAGGAACGCGAGGACGACGAAGAGGAAGATACCGACGACGAGGAGGACGAAGAAGAGGACGAAACCGATAGCGATGAGGAAGCTGAAGACGACGACGACGACTTCGACGACCTCGACGAAGAAGCGGATGACGACGAGGACGAAGATCGCCCGCGAAAACGGAAGAAGTCGAAGGAGAAATCCGCTACCGAAGCAAAGAAGGGACGTTCGCGATCGGGAAAAATGGTTCGTCAGCGCGTCGTGTGGGGGGTGTTCACCAACTCGAATCAATGTGTGGCCACCTACGAGTACCCGCGCAAGGCCGAAGCGGAACAACATGCCGCCCGCTTGACGCAAGACAAGAAGAGCACGCATTTTGTCCAGCCGGTGAAAGAGCCTTGGGAGGAACGCGAAAAGAAAGGAAAATGAACGACGAGGCGAAGCAATGGCTCGTGAGATCAGCGCCGGTCAGTTGGCACAAGCCATCGCTCAGGGGCAGCAGTTGCGGTTGTTGGACGTCCGCCAACCGTGGGAAAGCCGTATCGCCCACCTGCCCGGGAGCCTCCTCATTCCCTTGGGCGAGTTGCCGAAACGGGCGGGGGAATTAGGATCCGATCTCACGGCGTTCATCATCGTGTATTGTCACCATGGCGTCAGAAGCCAATCGGCAGCCGCTTACTTGGAACGCCTTGGTTTCACCAACGTGTATTCCCTGGCCGGCGGCATCGATGCCTGGTCGTGCGAGGTCGATCCCGCCGTGCCGCGCTACTGATCTCCTGCTATACTGTCGCTTTCGAGTCCGTCGGCCCGCATCTGTTGGGCATCCTTGAGGTTTCGCCATGTCGTACCAATATGCGAAGGTCCCCGCCGGCGACAAAATTGCCGTATCCAACGGCAAGCTGCAGGTCCCCGATCGGCCGATCGTGCCGTTCATCGAAGGCGACGGCACAGGTCCGGACATCTGGCGGGCAGCGGTGCGGGTGTTCGATGCTGCGGTGCAAAAAGCCTACGGCAGCAAGCGCGGCATCGCTTGGATGGAGGTCTATGCCGGACAGAAAGCATTCAATCAGTGGGGCACCTGGTTGCCCGAAGAAACCGTGGACGCTTTTCGCGAGTTTCTCGTGGGCATCAAAGGCCCCCTGACCACGCCGGTCGGCGGCGGCATTCGTTCGCTCAACGTGGCCCTGCGGCAACTGCTCGACCTTTACGTGTGCCTGCGGCCGGTCCGTTGGTTCAAGGGCGTGCCGTCGCCCGTCAAGCATCCGGAAAAGGTCGACATGGTGATCTTTCGCGAAAACACGGAAGACATTTACGCCGGCATCGAATTCGAAGCAGGAAGCGAGGCCAACAAGAAGTTCCTCAACTTGCTCAAAGAGGCGTTTCCCAAAGAGTACGGCAAGATCCGTTTTCCGAACAGCAGCGGTATCGGCATCAAACCGGTATCGCAGGAGGGCAGCGAACGCCTCATTCGCGCGGCCTTGAATTATTGCCTGGCCAACCGTCGCAAGAGCCTAACGCTCGTTCACAAGGGCAACATCATGAAGTTCACGGAAGGCGCGTTCCGCAACTGGGGCTATGCCTTGGCCGAGCGTGAATACGCCGACAAGGTGTACACCTGGGAACAATGGGAACGGACGAAAAAGGCCAAGGATGAAGCTGCCGCCAATGCCGAGCAGAAGGCCGCCTTGGCCGCGGGCAAAATCCTCGTCAAGGACGCCATCGCCGACATTACTCTCCAGCAAGTATTGACCCGGCCCGACGAGTTTGACGTCATCGCCACCATGAACCTCAATGGCGACTATCTTTCCGACGCCCTCGCCGCCCAGGTCGGCGGTATCGGCATCGCCCCCGGCGGCAACATCAATTATCTTACCGGACACGCCGTCTTCGAAGCCACCCACGGCACGGCCCCGAAATACGCCAACCTCGATAAGGTCAATCCCGGCTCGGTCATCCTTTCCGGCGAGATGATGCTTCGCTATCTCGGTTGGACCGATGCCGCCGACCTGATCATCCGCGGCATGGACGGCGCCATCGGTGCCAAGATCGTGACCTATGACTTTGCCCGGCTAACCGAGGGAGCCAAGGAAGTCAAGTGCAGCGAGTTTGCCGACGCCGTGATCGCGAACATGTGACGGCCGGCGAAGCCGTCGCTTGGTCACTTCTGGGCCAGTGCTTGCCGCAGCGCCTTCTCAAACTCTTCGCTTTCCGGGTCGACATCGGATGCGAAGCGGGCGATGATCGAGCCGTCGCGGCCGATGAGAAACTTCTCGAAGTTCCAGCGCACCGGGCCGCCGTACTTGGGGTTGGTGGTCTTGGAGGTGAGGAACTTGAACAACGGATGGGCATCGTCGCCGACGATCGCCACCTTGGCAAATAAGTCGAACTGGACGCCGTAGTTCTTCTCGCAAAACGCCTTGATCTGCTTCTCATTGCCCGGTTCTTGTTTGCCGAAGTCGTTGCACGGAAAGCCGAGAATGGCCAGACCGTCTTTGGCGTACTTGGCATGGAGAGCTTGCAGGCCCTTATACTGCGGCGTGTACCCGCACTCACTCGCGACGTTGACGATCAAAACGACCTTCCCTCGGTACTTGGCCAGGTCCACTTCCTTGCCGTCGATGCTTTTCGCTTTGAATTGCAGCGGTCCGTTCACTTTGTTGGTTCCTTCTTGGGCGTTGCTGGGGGAGGCGACGGCCATCGACAATACGACCACCCCGGCGAACGCGAACATGTTGAACGACACGGTTAAAGCTCCTCATGGCTAGGCAGCCCGCCGACCGAACGTGGCCTGTTGGTTGGCGTGGCCGCGATATGGTTTTATTGTAGCCGCCTCAATACTTCAGGTCGCAGCCCATGCACAGGAACTGGTTCGTGCCGGGGATGGGCGTGCCGGGACGGCGGCATTTCGGGCACGGTTTGCCCACCGGCGCTGGTGCCGATCGGTTGGGCGGAGCGGCTGGGCGGTTCGCCGGTTGTGGTCGAGGGGCGGCAGGGGGCGGAACAGCCGGCGCGGACTTCGGCAAGGGGCGCGGCGCCGCCGGAGAGGCTTGCGGCGGCAGCGGCGGCGGTTGCGGTCGGGGAACTGCCGGCGGCGTTTGGTAGACGGCCACCGGCGCCGCTTCCGGCAAGGCCACGGTCGGCACGGTCGCCGGCACGGGTGAGCGGACAAGGGCCGCACTTTCGCTGCTGACGTGGCGCACGACTTCGCGAAACCGAACCACGTTGGGTCCGAGTTGAATCACGTCGTCGTTTTGCAGTATTTGCTGCTGCACGCGGCGGCCGTTGATAAACGTCCCGGTCCGCGAGCCGTTGTCGATCAACAAAAAGGTGCCATCAGCCTGTTGTTCGATGCGGAGGTGAATCGGTTCCACACCTTTGGCCCCAAAAGCAATGAACGGTAATTGCGCCTTTTCGGAGGTCCCAAGGATGGTAACCGGGATGTTGAGCACAAATTGTCGGCCGGGCCGAAAACCCTGCTCGACGGTCAACCAAGCCTCGCGGAGCATGATCTGGGCCAAGCCGATGAACAGGCCGATGCACAAACCGAGTACGACGAACCCGATCGCTCGGCTCGACATATGCAGCGGTTCGGCACCGTCGGCGGGGGTACTGGCGGCGCTGATGAAAGCGAAACAGAGGCCGCCGAGCAACCCTCCGATGGCGCCGCCAAGCAGGCCGTTGCGGATTTTTTTTGCCGAGCGGTCGAAGAGGCCGTCGATGCCGCCGATCCCCAGCCCCATGAACATCCACCCCAAGGCGCGGAGCACGAAGTTGTCCGACACTTGAACGATGACGTTGCCGATCAGGCCGCCCAAAGCGCCGCCGACGAGACCACCGCCGAGGCTGAATAAGACACGGTGCCCATCGGCACGGCTAAAACGACCATTCATCAACGCGCCCAGCAGGGCGATGCCGACACCGATGGCGGCGCCGACCAGAGAAGCGGTGAACAGCAAGCCGAGCCAGCCGACCTCGCCTCGCTGGAGGAAAAGCGACTCGCACAACAACCAGCCGGCGAAGGCCGCCCAACCGCCGAGCATGGCGTGGTAAAAGATGAGTCGTTGAAACGACATGCCTGGGTCCCGCCCTGAGTGATGACATCGCGCCGTTGGCCAAGCCGTCAGGGGCCATTATACTGTTTTAGGGCCGGCGCCGTGGCCCACTTTCCCCTGGCAATCAGCCATATCATTGGATATTCTTGAGGAAAGGTCCCGAGGGGTGTTGTCGTGCTCCGCTTCGTGGACGAATGTCGAAGTACTGCGGGCCGGTGGACGCGCCGCGAATGGTTGCGCCTGGGGGCCTTAGCCGGCGTCGGCTGGTGGAAGTCGCCAACGGGGCCGTCGGCCGAAAGTAGATCGGCGCGCGCGCCGGGGTTCGGCCGTGCAAAGTCCGTGGTAATCATCTTCACCAGCGGCGGCATGAGCCAACTCGAAACCTGGGATCCCAAGCCCGACGCACCGGAAGAAATCCGCGGCGCTTTCGGCACGATCGCCACGCCGATCGCCGGCGTGCGGCTCGGCGAACACCTGCCGCGCGTTGCCTCGCTAGCTCATCGTTATGCCATCATCCGTACCATCTCGCACGATGACGTCGATCACGGTTCGGCCACGTACTTGGCGTTGACAGGACGATTTCACGAGCGCAAGTCGTCCAATCCCTTGCCGCGGCCGATCGATCTGCCGACGCTGGGCGCGATCGTGCATCGGGTCCGGCCAGCGCGGAGTTTGCCAAGCTCGGCGGTCCACATCAATGGTCCTTTGCTGGCGCCGGAATTGGCGGCACCGGGACAGTTCGCGGGGCTGTTGGGGCGCGGCTGCGAACCGCTGGTGCTCGGCGATGTGGCTCGCGAAGGGGCCATCGTACCGGGGCTGGAGCCACTGCCCGACGTGCCGACTGTTCGCCGTCGACAACGAGCTGACTTGTTGACTGCTATCGATCAGTTCCGCGGCGCCGCGGCCCGGCATCCCGCGCTGCTCGACATGGACCACAGCTATCGAGCGGCCTATCAATTTCTCGATTCGGAAGCGGGGCGCCGGGCCTTCGATCTGACCCAGGAGCCGGCCGCGCTGCGCGAACGCTATGGGCTGTATCGCTCGGGCCAAGCGTGTTTGCTGGCACGGCGGCTGGTCGAAGCCGGTGTGCCGTACATCACCGTGTTTTTCAACCACACCATCCGCGGCCAGGACCGCGACCCGCACGATACCGACCTTTACGGCTGGGACACGCACAACGACATCTTCGAAGCTCTCGAGTATCACCTGTTGCCGCGCTTCGACCGCAGTTTCGCCGCCTTGCTGCTCGACTTGCAACAGCGTGGTTTGCTCGAACAGACGTTGGTCGTTTGCATGGGTGAGTTCGGCCGGGCGCCGCTGGTGGCCCTCGAACCACGCTTTGCCGGTTCCAGTCCGGGGCGGAAACACTGGGCGGCCACGTATTCCGTTGTCCTGGCGGGCGCCGGCATCGTTGGCGGGACGGTCGTTGGGGCTTCGGATCGCGCTGCCGCTTATCCCCGCACCCGGCCGATTCCGCCCTGGGACATCAACGCCACCATCGTCAACGCCCTCGGGATCGACCCCGCCGGCCATTATTTCGACAACGAAAACCGCCCTTACCCGATCTGCGACGGCACACCCATTCGCGAAGCGTACTGATCTGCTCAACCGTCAGCCGGCGACGGCGCCGTTGACTCCGATCGACGCCGAGTGCGAACCGGCGCGCCGCGGCGGACCGCCGGCACCGCGCAGCGGCGGAAGTTCATCGAAACGTGTTGCCCCAACGCTGCGCCGATCGGACGCCAGCCGAAGACGGATTCCCGCGCCGTAGCCGATGTTGGTGGATCCGCTGATCGACGTCAACGCGAAGGGCGTCTTAGCGCACGGAGCTTGCCGACGATCATCGACGGAGCCAAGCGGCGATGCGCTCCCAGGCTGCTTCGCGGACGCCGGTGTAAAAGTGATCGGCCCCAGGGACGACCTCGACAGCGAGATGCGAAGACCCGGCAGCCATCGCGGCAAGGTCGTGCGGCGCCTGTTGGAAGGCGACATGATTCTCAACTTCAATGCTGCCGAATAGCAACAGCGTGGGACACCGCAGGGCCGGTACCAATTGGAAGTAGTTGTATCGCTCGGTTGGTCCATACTTCTCCACATAACCGGCGGCGGTGATCACCAACGGCAGAGGCATGCGCACTTCCATCAACGACTGCCCCTGACCGCTTTCGACAAGCGACAGGGCTTGGCGATAAGTCGCCAGAAACTCGGACGCTCGGGCGCTGCGGCAAAACCAAGAATACGACAGACGCGGGGGCGACACGGCAACGATCGCTTGGATTGGCAGCTCCGGTTGGTGGGCCGCGGCATACAAACATTTGACCGCGCCGAGACTGTGGCCCAGCAGACCAAGGCGGGGTCCGACGTTGTCGCGCACCCAGTCGATCAAGCCGATCAGATCATGGCGGCACTCATCGACGGTTTCGTACGCCGCCCCGTGGCGAATGCCTCCCTTGGCGGTAACGAGCGTGCTGATGCCGTCGTGTCCGCGCGTGTTGGCGCGGAGAGCGGCGACGCCAAGTCTCGCCAAATTCGCGGCCAACAGTTCGAAGAACGTCGAGCTGTAGAAGTTGCCTCCTGTGCCGTGGATGAGAATGACCGCATCGAGACCGACGTTCGCCGTCGAAGCGGGCTCGGCTCGATTCAAGGCCGCATCGAGAGTGCAGCCGTCGGGGGTGGGCACGCGAACAAGTTCTACGAGCATGCGTGATATTGTACGTCCTG
>JANWVS010000420.1 GCA_025056835.1 Gemmataceae bacterium
GCCGCTCGGGGCGCTATGCGTTTCGCGGCAAAGAGCTTGATCGGCTGCTGGCGGAAGGTTCCCAGTATCTGCAAACGCGCGGCCTGGCCACGCCCGGCGACATCGAGTACACCGAAGCCCACGGCCGGCTCGACGGCGCCGATCCCGACCAGGTGAGCCAACGGGCCAAGCAGCGCGGCGAGGAACAGTGCGGTACGCTCGGCTCAGGCAACCATTTCTTGGAAGTACAAGTCGTCGACCACGTTTTCGACGAACATGCCGCCCAGGTGATGGGCCTCGAAAAAGACATGGTGTGCGTGATGATCCATTCCGGCTCCCGCGGGCTGGGCTACCAGGTTTGCGACGACGGACTGGCTTGGATGCGCAAAGCGCCGGAAAAGTACGGCATCGTCCTACCGGACCGGCAACTCGCCTGCACGCCGGTCGATAGTCCGGAAGGGCAAAAGTATCTCGCCGCCATGCGGGCCGCCGCCAATTTTGCCTGGTGCAACCGGCAGCTCCTCATGTGGCAAGCGCGGGAAGTGTTCGCCGAGGTCTTCGGCCGACCGTGGCAGGCCATGCAAATGAACCTCGTTTACGACGTCTGCCACAACATCGCGAAATTTGAGGAACATACCATCGGCGGCGTCCCGAAAAAAGTGTGGGTGCATCGCAAAGGTGCGACGCGGGCGTTTCCGCCCGGCCATGCCGAGATTCCCGCGTTGTATCGGTCGATCGGCCAGCCGGTCATCATTCCCGGCGACATGGGCCGAGCCAGTTGGGTCCTGGTCGGTCAACCCGGTAGCATGGAACGTTCCTTCGGCACCACCTGCCACGGCGCCGGACGGGCCATGAGCCGCACCGCTGCCGTAAAAGAGGCCAAAGGCCGCCGCATCGACCAGGAGTTGGAGGCCAAGGGCGTCATCGCTCGCGCCCAGAGCCACAAAGGCCTCGCGGAAGAGCAGCCCCTGGCTTACAAGAACGTCGACGACGTGGTCGACGTGGTGCACAACGCCGGGCTGTCGCACAAGGTAGCGCGGCTGCGGCCCATCGGCGTCATCAAAGGTTGATGGTCCGCCCCGAACAGTCCCGCGCCGCGCCGGCGGCAGCATCTCAAATACGAATCATGTCCTTGTCGAACTGGAAGGCTCGCGCTCGATAGAGGAAGTCGACGATGCTTCCCTCGTGCGGTTGCAGCCAGTTGAGCTGGATCGTTTTCAGCGGGCCGATGTTGAGCCGATCGATGGAGACGCAGTCGGTCAACGCCCGCTGGAATTTGGCATCCTGGGTGATGGCCGAGCAAACGAGCGTTGGGCCGATGTTGGCGATCATCTTGTCTTGCGGGCACTCGACCACGGTGCAGAAGGGGAACATGTATTCTTTCTTGGCAATGGCCCGGTCGGGACTGTCGCAGTGGATCACCGTGGGCCGCAGATAATCACAACGCTCTTTCTTGACCAAGCGGGGGCCGAATTTGGCGGTCATGTCGGTGACGCCAGGTTCTTGGCAATCGCTGTCGATCTGGGCGTTGATGGCATCGGCCTGGCCGGGGACGGTGAACGCGGCCAAGGCGCTCTGGGGGTCTTCCGGCGGCAGCGGCTGGATCGGCCCCAGGCGTTCGGCCAGGGCCTCGGCAATCTTCTTCGTATGCCGCGACGCCCAAATGCCGGAGCAATTGATGCAGCCGCGGCCGGAATTGACGAGCACGCTGTCGACCATGATATCGAGATATTTTTCCCAGTGATCGACCTGGTCGTCGCCGATGAGGATTTTGCTGAAACCGGGACCGTGGGCCTGGACGCGGGGGTTGCCCTTGTACTGTTCGACGGTGGCGCTGCCGCCGAAAATCAGGCTGCGGGGGCAATGTTGGAGCACGGCGGCGCCGACGTCGCCCAAGCCGGGGTAGATCGCAATGGCCTCTTTGGGGATGCCGGCTTGGACAAAAGCCGCGGTCATGCGGTAGGGCGTCCAGGGTTCTTGCGGACCGGGTTTGAGTACCAGGCCGATTTGCAGGGGAATAATCGGCAACCAGAGGGTGTGCACTCCCGGCGAGTTCGAAGGCAGCACCATGCCCAACACAGGCGACTGGGCTTGATAACTGACGGGCACGCCCCGGGATTCGACGCCATAGCCGCGCGTCAGGATCTCCAGGTCGAGACCGCGGGTGAGGGAATCGAGGATGCGTTCCATCTCGGCCAAGACGAATTCATTCTTCGCCATGTTGAACTTGCACATGTGCTCGGGCAGACCGGTCGTTGCCGACTGCATGCGGGCGAACTGCTCCGGCGTCTGAGAGCCGTCGCCGCAGGGCAGTTCGGCCTTGGCATAAAGTTCGCCGGCCTTTTTGACCATCGCGAGCAGCTGCTTGATGGGGATTTCGCGCAAGACGTCGCGGGCACGCTGGGCGTGGCGCATGTCGCGTTCCACGAGGCTGCCGTTGGCCCGGCTCACCTCGGCCAGCACCTCGCCGGTGGCGAAGTGAACCACTTTGTCGAGATCGAGACTCTTGTACGGCGTACCCCAGCGAGAAATCGGAATGTGCGGCATGGAAACGAATCTCCTCACGGCGGGAAGGTCAAGGGGGGGCGTGGCGACGGGGATCGACCCAAACGTCGAGCGTAGTCATCCTACGATTTGAGCCGGCGAGTGCCATCGTGCAGCCGCGGCGGCGCGTTGCCGATCGCCATCGTTCCTCGCGGGGAGAGTAGTTCCACGCTTCCGATCCTGCGGCGGCTGCGGCCGGCTGCGGAAGGCGAGGCCATGTCGAAGGTACTGGCCCGCCTTTGCCGCCTTGGGTTATAATGGCGGCATGTCGGAAACATCGCGCCAGCCGCCGGAGTCCACGGCACTGACGGTGCCGTTGGTGCAGCCGCCTGAAGGCGAGCCGGTGATCGATCCCGCAGCGAAACAAGCAACCCAAGTCGCTCCCCTCAGCACGGGGGCGCCGCTGCCGCGGGTGACGATCCACAGAAGCTCGCAACCGCCGACCGGGTTAGCCGACGTTTGCAGCGAAACGGTCCCTTTGCCCAAAGTGCCGGGCTACGACTTGTTGGAAGTGCTCGGCCGCGGCGGCATGGGGGTGGTGTACAAGGCCAGGCAGGTCAGCCTGAATCGTCTTGTGGCCTTGAAGATGGTGCTGGCCGGCGAGTTTGCCGGCCCGCAGGAGTTGCGCCGTTTCCAGACCGAGGCGGAAGCGGCAGCGCGCTTGCAACATCCGAACATCGTCCAGGTGTACGAAGTCGGCACTCATGAAGGGCGCCCCTATCTGGCGATGGAGTTTGTCGGCGACAACCTCAGCAAGAACCTCGCCGGCACACCGATGCCGCC
>JANWVS010000421.1 GCA_025056835.1 Gemmataceae bacterium
CAGGGCGACGCGAGCTTGTTGCTGCTCAAGGGGCTGGGCCGCGTCCCGCACGAAGGCGGCAGCCGTTTCCCGGCCAGCAGTGTGCCGGCCCGGGTTCTGGCCGCTTGGTTCGCGGAGGGCCTGCAAGATGATCCGCCTTCAGTGCCGGAGTTGCGGAAAGTGGAAGTCACTCCCGCCGGCCGTACGCTTAACGAGCCGGCGCGCTGGCAACAGCTGGCAGTCACGGCCACCTTCAGCAACGGCGAAGTACGCGATGTCACGCGCCTGACGGTGTTCTCGTCGAGCGATCCCGCGATTGCCACGGTCACGCCCAACGGCTTGGTCGAGTTCAACCAATCGGGGGAAGTGGCCATCCTGTGTCGCTATCTCATGGAACTGGTGCCGGTCCGCTTGACGTACCTCGAACCCAAGCCGGGCTTCAAGTGGTCCAACCCGCCGGAGAACAATTACGTCGACAAATTTGCTTTCGCGAAGATGAAGCTGCTTAACATCCAGCCGTCGGAGTTGTGTACCGATCAGGAATTCATCCGTCGGGCGACGATGGACCTGTGCGGCGTGTTGCCGACGCCGGAAGAGATCAAGCGCTTCATGGAGAGCAAGGACCCCAATAAGCGCGCCAAGCTGATTGACGAACTTCTGGAACGGCCCGAATACGCCGACTTCTGGACATTGAAATGGTCGGATGTTTTTCGAAGCAATCGGAAGACGATCCAACAAAAGGGAACGCACGTCTTCCAGAAGTGGCTCCGCAATCACATCGACCAGAACACGCCGTTGAGCAGAGTTATTCACGAGGTTGTGACCGCCAGCGGCAGCACGTTCGCCAATCCGCCGGCCAATTATTACCGGATCGCGAAGGAACCGACCTCGTTGGCCGAAACGACGGCTCAGCTCTTTTTCGGGATACGCCTGCAGTGCGCCAAGTGTCACAACCATCCCTTCGAGCGTTGGACGCAAGACGATTACTACAGCTTTGCCGCCTTCTTCGCTCGGGTCAAACAACGCAAGGACCCGATCGAGCCGGGCGCGGCGCCCAACACCGGCGCGGAATTTGTTTATGTGGAGCGCGTCGGCGAGGTCAATCAGCCGCGCACGGGTAAGACCATGGAACCGAAGTTTATGGGTGGGGCAGTGGCCAAGGTCGCGCCGGGCAAGGATCGCCGCGAGGCCCTCGCCGCGTGGATGACCAGTGCCGACAATCCGTTCGTCCCCAAGTCGCTGGTCAATCGAATCTGGTACCACCTCATGGGCCGCGGAATCGTCGAGCCGGTGGACGATTTCCGCGACAGCAACCCTTCGGCCAACGATGAACTACTTGACGCCTTGGCCAAAGACTTTGTGGCCAAGAACTTCGACGTCAAGCATTTGATCCGCACCATCATGAACTCGCGGACGTATCAACTCAGCGCGTTGACGAACGACTTCAATAAAGACGACAACAAGTACTTCTCGCACGCCGTCGTCAAGCTGCACACCGCCGAGACATTGTTCGACGCTTTGTGTTACGTCACCGACGTGCCGGAGAAGTTCCCCGGCTACCCGCTCGGAACGCGATCGGTACAGCTGCCGGACGGCGAGGTCAATCACCCCTTCCTCAAGACGTTTGGCCAGCCGGCCCGCGAATTGGCCTGCGAATGCGAGCGGGAAAGCGACAGCAATTTGGCTCAAGCGCTTCAGCTGATCAACGGCCCTGCGGTTAACGATCGACTCCGCAACCCCAACAATCGCATCGGCAAGCTCCTGGCCGCCAAGAAGAGCGATCCCGAGATCCTGAACGAGTTGTTCATGGTGACGCTGTCGCGATTGCCCAGCGCCGACGAGGCCAAGGCCATGCTCGACCACGTGAACAAGGCCATGGACAAGCGCAAGGCCTGGGAAGATGTTCACTGGGCGTTGATCAACAGTAAGGAGTTCCTGTTCCGTCATTGAGAACCGGCCAGAGCCGTTCGACGGATCTCCGCAACGGCAGCGCTCCGTACAATGGGTTTACGAACGACCCAGTCTTACACGGAGGGCCACGATGTCCTCGGCCGCGTCCACGGACAGCGAAAACACGTTCGCCGAAACTGCACTCCGCCTGGGCGGCAAAGGCGAGGAGGAAGTCCGCCGCCTTGGAGCGGTCGACCGTGCCGATGAACAGGTCGAAACTCTGTTCGCTCCCCAATACCAGACCGCGAACAGCCCGGTCCACAAGGCGATCTGGGACGGCAAGGTACCTTTGCAGTTGTTCGCGCCGCCGCCGTTGCCCCCGAGCCACCCCAGCGACGCCGTTATGGAAAGGTCGCTGGCGATCACCCGTCGCCGCCGCGACGCCGGAACACTCCTCAACGCTGAAGGCAAACTCTCCGACGAGACAATCGCCGAACTGGCCGAGGCCGGTTATTGGGGACTGCTGATCGATCCGAAGTACGGCGGCAGCGGCGCGCCGTTCGCCCGCTTCGCACCGTTCTTGACCCGCATGGGCTTGTTAGACGCCACCGTGTCGGCGATGGCTTCGGTCCACGGCTGTATCGGTGCCGTCGATCCGTTACGGACCTTTGGCAACGCGGAGCAAAAGGCCCGCCTTCTACCCCTGCTGGCCAGCGGGCGGCGCATCTCCGCCTTCGCCCTGACCGAGCCGGGGGCCGGCTCCGACCTGACCGCCTTGAAAACCACTGCCACCCTCGTCGGCGATCATTACGAAGTGACGGGCGAGAAGCTGTTCATCACCAACGCCGTTCCGGGACGATTGATCGGACTGGTGGTCTTGCTCGAAGGCAAACCAGCGGTGCTCATCGCGGAACTGCCGGAAGAATGTGCCGAGTTTCGCATCAAGCGCTACGGCCTGTACGCTCTCAAGCACGCCTACAATCAAGGTTTGATCTTCAACAAGTTTCGGGTGCCGCGCGAGAACCTGCTCCAGCCCCGCACCGGCGACGGTTTGACCATCGCTTACCACGGTCTTAACCTCGGCCGACTCGCCCTGTGCGCCGCCGCCGCCGCCAATCTGCGCGTTTTCCTGGCCAACCTGCTCCCGTGGATCGCATATCGCAAAACGTACGGTCAGGCAATTCAAACGCGGGAACTGGTCAAGCGCCGCATCGCCCGTTTGGCGGCCCTGATCGCCGGCGCCGATGCCCTTGGTGCCTGGGGCGCATGGCTGATCGATCAAGGCTATCGCGGCGAGTTGGAGTGCATTATCGCCAAGATCTTCGGGAGCGAAGCACAAAAGGAAGCCGCTATCGAGTTGTTCATGAAGACCCACGGCGGTCGATCCTTTCTTCACGGCCACCTCTTTGGCGACAACGTCCA
>JANWVS010000422.1 GCA_025056835.1 Gemmataceae bacterium
AGCCGTTGCAGCGTCAGCATCGTCAACAGGCTCATGAAAACACAGCAGTCATTGGGATCCCGCAAGATGCCGACGATCATCAACCGGCGCACCGACTGAGTTTGGCCCGTCGTCGGATCAATGACCAATTCCATCAGAGCCGGTCGGTTGGGCAATTCAAGGTAGTCGTGAAAAGCCAGGACCGAGAGCGCCGTTGTCGTGGCCCCAAAGATTACCACCCAACCGAGTAACGACCGCAACCGCGCCGGCGTGTTGACCAAGACCACGAAAAGTACGAAATACACGACGACCTTGCCGAAAGTGACCGTTTCCGCCACGAAGCGGTCGGCTTCGGAGCTGACCAGGTGCGACAAGGCAACCGTGGCGAAGACACCCAAGACGCAGATGGAGACCGGATGTCGTAACGGCGTGTCCGGCGCCAAAAGTGTTGTCAATTGGGGCAGGCTGACGATCAGGCAAGCAAGCATGAACCAATAGTACAGGGACACGCCTTGCAGCGCAGGCAGTAGCTCCGCAGGTCGGAGAAAGAGATTGGCGTTGACCAGCAAGTAAAAGAAGAAGTCCATGGTCATGGAGGATTGGCCGCGCGTCGTTGAGACTCGACCAGCTGCCGGTAGCGCTCACCCACGGTACTCGGCTCAGGAAAACGGAACAGCCAACGGAGCAACTCGAACGACGCCCCTACCATTTTGCCGACGGTCGCCCAGGCAATACGCAGGTCGAACGACAAGCTTACCTGTTCGACATAGAAAAGGTCGTAAGCCAGCTTGCTGCGAACGCTTTCGATATCGGTGTCGGGCGGCAGTTGCACTTGCGCGAAGCCGCTGATTCCGGGACGCACTAACAGCCGATCGCGATAACGCGGTATGGCCTGCTCCAGCGTCGGCACAAACTCCGGACGCTCCGGTCGCGGTCCGATCAGGCTCATGTCGCCGCGGAGGACATTCCAAAGCTGCGGCAGTTCGTCCAGGTGGCAGCGCCGCAGCCACCGTCCGACGGGCGTAATGCGCCGATCGCCGGGCAACGACCAGGTCGCCCCGGTGAGGCTCTCCGATTCGACGATCATGCTCCGAAGTTTGTAGATCGTGAACAGCTTCCCCAAGCGTCCGACCCGCGTCTGCGAATAAATCGCCGGACCACGCGACGTCAATTTGACCAGCACCATTGCGAGCAACAAAATCGGCGACGTCAGGCTGAGCAACAACAGCGCGAGCAAGCGATCCAAGCCGTTTTTGACCATGGGGTACCAACCGCCGCGCGGCTTGAGGTCTGTGTCGTCGAAGGTTTTAGGATCCGCGAGACGGTCCAGGCTTTGACCGCAGACCGCCGACCAGTCGCTCGCCGCGCCGTTGAGTCGCGCGGCACAACCGGTGGCGGTAGCGTCGCGCGGCCGCGGAAATGGGACAAAGTTCGGCGATCGACTGGCAATGGACATGCGTTCAGTTCCTTCGTTGACCCTTCGTCTGGCGGGAAGCGATTACGACGCACCCGCCTGCAACACAGCCGCCATGATCGGCGTCAACTCCCGTAGCAATTCCGCGGCTCCGTCCTTTGCCGTCGTGCTCCCGAGTCCCAATTCCTCGGAGACGTACAGCTTGTACAGAAATGGCCGGCCGCGAAACGACCAGCGCGGGCTGCGCGGTGCTTGCCAGCCGGTGCCGTCGTTCCAACCCCAGTACAATCTTAGGTCACTGGGTGTTCCGGACGATTTGGTAAAACGCGCCGTGTACAACTCTCCCCGGTCGCGGCCGTCGGCATCGATCAGACGCACCACCGTCGGGATGTCGAAGCGATCATAACCGGCGCCGCGATAGCAGATCTCCGGCGTGTGCACCGCCATGCGCCCCGCGCGGCCGCACATGAGGATGACGAGCACCGATTGCTGTGTTCGTGGATTGGTGTACACGCGCGTCCAATACGCCTGTGCCCCCGCCTTCTCGAAGGAGGCCGCATCCGAGTCTTTGATTTGACCAACCCAATCCGCCACGTTGAGAGGAACCAAATCCACTTTCGCCAGTGCCGCTTCGAGTGCTTCCGACCGTTGCCAACGGTCCGAACGCACACCGTGCACGACGCCGCAAGCGGCAATCAGTACGACGCACAAGGCCATCGCTAGTCGTTGGGACATCGCCTCCTCTCCGTCTCCGGAATACGAATCATCTGCGCCAACGCGCGGTTCCTTGCCAATCAACTGCTGAGAGCCGGCAACGCATAGCGGTAGTCGGACGTCCTCAACTCTTTGCAGGTATCACCGATGACGACGGCCCCCAAAGTCCGAATGCCGAGGCTGTGTAATCGTTGCTGGGTCGTCCAGATCGCAGGGAGCCGACTGACGTCGCGCATGACCGACATCAACACCCCATCAACATGTTGGGCCAGCAGCAACGAGTCGGCGACCGGCAACACCGGGCACGAGTCGACGACGATGAAGTCGTATTGCTGCTTCAGGTCGTGGAACAACTGGCGAACGTGATCTTGGGCCAACGCCTGAACGGTGTGTGCATCCCAGCGTCCAGCGGGCATGGTCCACAGGCGGCTGACCGGCGTCGCTTGAATGGCCTGGGTTGGCTCCGCTTCCCCGCGCAACACTTCGCTGAAACCGGGATCGAGCGGAACGTTAAACAGTTTGTGAACGGCGGGGTTGCGCAGGTCGCCGTCGATCAACAAGGTGCGCTTCCAAGCGCGGGCCAGGCTCGCTGCCAGCTGGCTGGCCAAGGATGTTTTTCCTTCGCCGCCGACCGCGCTGCTGACCATGATCACCCGCAAAGCTTCGCCGCGCGACGCGTGCAAGAGCAGAGTCCGAATGGAATCAATCGATTCCATTAATCGGCTTTGCCAATAAGCGTCGTACTGCGACGCACCGCCGGGCAGCGGTCGGCGGGCAGGTTCCGGCAGCGGCGGCACCGTGCCGACCACGGGAATGCCGAGACCGCTGGCGACTTCCGTCGACGACCCAACCTTGCGACTGCGGAATTCCAGAAAAGCCACGCCGAACAATAAAAGACCAAACATGCCGACGCTGCCGGCACCTGCGACTTTGATTTGTCGCGACATCTCTTTTTCTTGAGGCTCGACGGCCGGCTGCAAGAGCGTCACCCGTGTCTTGGCTGCATTGGCGCGGAGCACGACGATATCTTCTTGGACCTTCCCAATCGCTTTCTCCATGCTGGCGATCTTGTCGCGGAGGTTGAGCACCTCGGTGGGAATGTTCTGCGCCGTCGGCGTGAAGCGCTGCACGTCGGCGCGAGCCTGCTCCACGAGTCCCTCCAGAAATTTGTCTTGCTGTTCCA
>JANWVS010000423.1 GCA_025056835.1 Gemmataceae bacterium
CGCGCAAAATCACCGCCATGGTGGAGGTGCTCGGCATGGAACAGGACGTGATCATCATGCAGGAAATCTTCCGGTATAAGCAATTGGGGATCGACCAAAACGGTCGCGCATACGGCCAGTTCGAGGCCACCGGCGTACGGCCGTCGTTTGTACCGCGCTTGGAGGCGGCAGGCATCAAGCTGCCGTCGAATTTGTTTCAGGAGCGGGTGTTGTTACGCGACTAGGGCGGTTGGCGGGACACCAAGGTCACGGCTGCCTCGCGAGCTCTGTTCGAAAGAAACTTTTACGACCCACAGGTACCACTATGTCTCCCCTGGTTATCTCGTTGCTGGTGTTCGTAGCGGTTGAAGCTGTCATTGGTGTGCTGGCGTTTGTGCTCAGCGATTCACGCGGCAAAGCCATGGAACGGCTTGACATGCTCACCGGCCGCAAGAAGAAGGAGGACGAAGCCACCAGCATCTTGCGAAAAACGGCCCTGGACCGCGATAAGAAATCGCTGCTGGAGCTGTTGGTCCCCAACATTCCCAGCTTGCAAAAGCTGATTGTGCAAGCGGACGTCCACATCAAGGCCAGTACGCTTTTCGGCATCGGGGTCGTTCTGGGGTTTGTCGGTGCTACCTTAAGCTGGCTGGCGGGGGTTCGGTTGTATCTGGCACCGTTGTTGGGCGTCGTGATGTTCATGATTCCCTTTGCTTGGTTGCTGACCAAGCGGACGGTGCGGCTGCGGCAGTTTGCGGCCCAGCTCCCCGATGCCATGGAGTTGGTCGCCCGGGCCTTACGCGCCGGCCACAGCTTAGCGGCTGGCATGCATGTCGTTGCTGAAGAGATGCCGGCGCCGATTGCCGACGAGTTCAATCGGGTTTACGAAGAACAGAACCTCGGCATTCCGATCGAGGATGCACTGAAAGCTATGTGCGAGCGCGTGCCGAACCTAGACCTTCGTTTCTTTGTCACGAGTGTGTTGATTCAACGGCAAACGGGCGGCGACCTCGCGGAAATCCTCGACAAGATCGGCTACGTCATCCGGGAGCGTTTCCGGATCTTAGGACAGGTCAAGGCTCTGACGGCGGAAGGCCGGTTGTCGGGCGTCATTCTTATCGCCTTGCCGTTCGGGTTGTTCCTCGTGATGCTGCATATTCAGCCGGATTATGTGGAGCGGCTTTGGACGCACGAGCTGGGGATCAAAATGAGCGTGTTCGCCCTGATAATGCAGCTGGTAGGTGCGGTGGTGATTCGCAAGATCGTGAATATCAAGGTGTAACGAGTAAAGCTTTTATGCGGGAAATGTCGAAGATAGGGTTGGAATCGACGATCCCGCGACGTTGACGAGGCCGACCCCGTGCCACCGCTGGGCGGCGGCACAGTTTTAGTGAGGAAGTCGCGATGATCGTTGCCTTGGGCTACATGAACGATTTTGTCCCGCTGCTGGTTTTTGCCGGCATGGTCGCCGGCATCTGGGCGGTGTTGTCCATGATCTCCAACCGCAACAGCCGAGCGCTGGATCGCTTGCAGCGGTTGAGTCGGCCGCAATCGCTTGCCGAAATCGAGGACCCTAATCGGACGAGATCGGAGCGGTTGCAGGGACTGATGGAGACGGCCAAGGCGTTGTCGTCGCCGCTGATGCCGCAAACGGAGTTGGAGCAAAGCGCCCTCAAGCAGAAACTGGCCAACGCGGGTTTTCGAAGCGATGCGGCACCGGCGGTTTATTCCGGCATTAGGCTGGTCAGTTTGTTGACGGCACTGGTGGTTTCCGCGGCGATTTTCATTCCCGGTCGGTCGCTGAGTCTCGAAACCTTGCAGTACATCGCCATCTGCACCGGGATCGGCTTTTATCTGCCGGCTGGGGTTTTGTGGTGGATCAAGCGCAAGCGTCAGCAAGAAATCTTCCTGACGTTGCCCGATGCTTTAGACCTGCTCGTCGTCTGCGTGGAAAGCGGCTTGGGTTTGGATGCGGCGATGCGAAAGGTCTGCGACGAGTTGGGAACACACGCCAAGGTGATTTCCGAAGAGTTTTCGCTGGCGAACTTTCAGCTGCAAATGGGGCGACCACGCCGGGAAGTGCTTCACGATTTGGGGGTGCGCACAGGCGTTGACGACATGCGTTCCCTGGCCGCGATCCTGATTCAGGCCGACCGTTTCGGCACATCGATCGCTCAGGCCTTGCGAGTGCAATCGGATTCGATGCGCACGCGCCGCAAGCAACTAGCGGAAGAGAAGGCGGCCAAGACCGCGGTGCAATTGTTGTTCCCGTTGATTCTGTTTATTTTCCCAGGAGTTTTTGTCGTACTCGTTGGCCCGGCGGCGATCAACATCGCCGAATCGCTCTTGCAATAGGATGACCGAGCGCGCTCGGTTGCTGTGCGGCCCGAGCGAGTTTTTTGACTCAAGCGAGGAGACCGACCCAATGAAAGGATTCATTTACCACGTTGCGTTGGGCAGCTGCCTGGGCGGCGCCTTGGCCCTGCTGGCCGGTTGCGTTCCGGGCTACTACGAGTGCGTTGATCCCTGCTGGCCGGAGCGTTACAACTATCAGGCCCGAAAGTCGATTCGCGACACCTATAACGCCCAAGCGGCCAACGGTCACGCCCTGGAGCAGACGATTTGGAACCAGCATTTTGAACCCGGCACCGATAAACTGGCCAAATTCGGCGAGGAGCATTTGCGCTATCTGGCGCGACGCAAGCCGGTGCCCGATCCGAAGATCTATTTGCAAACGGCGCATGATGCCAAGGGCAATCCAGCCAACCTCGAAGAACTGAAGACTGCCCGGGCCAAGCTGGACGAAGATCGGACCAAAGCGATCAAGTCGTACTTTAAGTATCTGACGAATCTGGAGGTCGACGTACTCGTAGCTGATTTCGGCGAGCCGGGCATCCGGTCGCGGGGAGTTCGCGAAATCTACATTTCGCCCAGCGAGGCCGCCTATGAGCGGAAACTCCAGCAAGACCAAACGGCTCGGTCGGCCAGCGCCCGCACCGTGCAAACGGTTGAGACCAAAGAAACGATCACGCAGAAAAATAATTGACGAGTATCATGCACATGCTATTTCCTCACCCGACGGCCGTCATTGGCTACGCCGGGTTGTTGATCGCGGTCGTTCTGATCCTGGCAGGTCCGGGCGTCGCCACAGCGACTGGGGCGGCGCCCGAACCTTCGCTTGGACCCCCAGCACCGGTCCTCGGCTCATTTTGGCAAGGGATCGTCGGCAACCGCAGCCGCATGATCCAAGTTTCTTTCATCTTCATCGTCGTTGGGATCTTCATCCTCTGGAAAAAATAA
>JANWVS010000424.1 GCA_025056835.1 Gemmataceae bacterium
GGCCAACTCATGATTGCCGGTTTCCATCGTCAACGACACCGCTTGGCCGTTGCGCCGGATGGTAAGGCGCAGCTCCACGGTTGCCCGCAGGGAAAGGAAACCGTCGCTGTCGATCTCATCGACTCGAGTGTGAACGTAGCCAGCGCGACTGCCCGCCACATAAGCGGCTTCGTACCATTGGGCGATGGTTTTTTCCTTCGGCTGCTGGGCCGGCGCACACGCTGGTGCCGGCAGCCAACCCACGCATAACGCCACGGATGCGAGACATCGACCAACCGCGATGGCGCGACCGCATGTGGGGGTGAAAGGAGGCCCAACAATTTCTGTCGGCATGGCGCGTTTCCTTCGCTGCAAGAAACGTTCGCTGCAAGCATAACCGGTTGCCGTTCGCCGGGCCAACGATCGTTCCGAGACTGAGGATTTGGCAGCGCTGCGGGCTGCCACAAATGCCAACGGGGTAAAATGCGCTCACCCAGCGCACACACGTCCACTTGCCCCTAAGCGTCCCATTGGCGCAACCATTGTTGTCCCAGTGGCTTGCATTTCGAGCACAATCGGCCGCTTAGAATCGAATTGCGTGGTTGGCCGCGTGGGGTTTTGCGTTCTATACTTGCACAGCACCGTCCCCCTCGCGGTAGGATACCCAGGACTAGACACACCCCAACCCTTAGGGCGTCCATGAATTCCGCGAAGCTGACCGCTCATTTGCTCCAGGACCGATATGGCGATTTCCTGCTGACCGATGCCGTGCGTCCGTCGCTCGAGCGTCAAGTCATCCCGCGGCAGGGGTATCGAATCGAAACCTACGAGGACCGCAAAGCCGGTTTTCAGGTACCGGTGCTCGCGGCCGCCGTATCACGCGAAATTCTGTTCGAAGCATTCCTCGATCTACTCGATCCGCTGGGCGATAGTGTCGACGTTGTCCTGGAAACCAGTCACGACAGCGACGGCCGGCATCATCTCGACCTGTATCGCGAAAGCATCGACTTGCCCGTTCTCAAAAGCCATTGTTGCGATTTCGAAGACCTCCTTCTCAACGACGGCTGCACGGGCATCGCGGTTTTGTCAACCGTCGGCCCCATGGAAGTGCAGTTCGACGAGCACAAACTGCTGGTGGTTTACGCTCCCGACTTGCGGCCGTTTGCCAAGGTCCTCGAGCGCTCCGGCGTGCATCGCGACGATAGACTCAAACTCATCACCGAGGGCGAGCATCTGCACAGCACGGATAGGAAACGTCGCCAGGAATTCGAACAACTTTGTTGCCGATTAGGCGTCGGCACGGCTGTCGCACGCGTGATCTAGCGACATCGACATGTCACGACGCCCGTGCCCCGATCTGAAGCTTCTTCAGCGCCGCCCGCTGAGCGAAGGTCCCCTCCGAAAGTAGGCCCCTTGATTGGTGTGCCCGCGCTCATAGATCGATGCTAGGAACGTAAGCGTCATTCGTGACGTCGGCGTGGTCGACATCGGCTCCATAGGGGATCGCCATGGCGAACGAGACACCAGCCTCCCAAGAGGGCACGTCGACCGGCAAGGCAACCGAAGCATCCCCGGCCCCGGCGCCGCCGAAAGTCGCGGCATCCCCGCCATCGCCGACCGGCACTTCCCGCCCCGCCGGTTTTCTTGCCTGGGTGGAAGCGATCGGCAACAAACTGCCGGATCCGGCGATGTTGTTTGTTTGGGCGCTGTTGGCGACGTGGTTGCTCTCCGCGCTGTTGGCACCCATCGAATTCGAGGAAATCGACCCGCGCACCAAGCAGCCTTTGCAAGTAAAAAGCCAACTTACGGGACAGGCCTTGACCGGCTTCCTCACCAAAATGGTCAAGACGTTCACCGACTTCCCCCCATTGGGACTGGTACTCGTGACGTTGCTGGGCGTCGGCGTCGCGGAACATGTCGGTTTCATCAACGCACTCATCAAAGGTTGGCTCCGGTTCACTCCCAAGACGCTGCTGACGCCGATGCTGATCCTTGTGGGCATCATCAGCCATACTGCCGCCGATACGGGCTATGTGCTGGTCATACCGCTTGGCGGGGTCATTTTTTACGCCGCCGGCCGTCATCCCTTGGCGGGAATCGCCGCTGCCTTTGCGGCCGTCTCCGGTGGTTTTAGCGCTAATTTCATTCCCTCGGGACTCGACCCGTTGCTGCAAGGCTTCACGCAGTCGGCCGCTCAGATTCTCGAACCACGGCGAACGGTCAATCCGTTATGTAACTGGTACTTCATGGCGTTTTCGAGCCTTCTGATTACCATCATCGGGTGGTACCTGACCGACAGAGTTATTGAGCCGCGATTACGGCGCGATACGGTCGTCGACGGCGACCCCGCTGACATGCCGACAATAACTGCCATGACTTCTGCCGAAAGCCTCGGTCTAGTTGCTGGGCTGACGGTCATGTTGCTCGGCTTGGTCATTCTCACGTTGGCTTGCCTGCCCCGTCAGTCGCCGTTTCGAAACGACCAAGGTGAATTGACCGCCCATGGTGCTCCACTGATGGAGGCCATTGTACCTTTGATCTTCTTGTTGTTCCTGTTTCCGGCTGTCGCCTACGGCATAGTCGCCGGCACGGTGCGAAGCCACCGCGACATTGTCAAGGGCATGAGTAAGTCAATGGGCACGATGGGCTATTACCTCGTACTGGCGTTTTTCGCCGCTCAATTTACTTACGCGTTTCGAGAATCGAACCTTGGAGCCTTAGTCGCTCTCAAGGGAGCGGCCCTACTCAAGAGCCTCGACGTTACCGCCGAGGGCACCATTATCGGAATCATCGTGCTGACGACCTTAGTGAACTTGCTAATTGGCTCCGCCTCGGCGAAGTGGGCCTTACTCGCGCCTATTTTTGTGCCGATGCTGATGCAACTAGGGTTGTCGCCGGAGTTAACGCAAGCTGCCTACCGCATCGGCGACTCGAGTACCAACATCATCACGCCCCTGATGCCTTATTTCCCCTTGGTCGTAGCCTTTTCGCAGCGTTATGTCAAGAACACAGGCGTCGGAACCCTCGCTGCCATGATGATCAGCTATTCGTTGTCGTTTCTGGTCGGCTGGTCGCTGTTCTTGCTGCTTTACTGGAAAGTGCTTCAACTTCCGCTCGGTTTGGGAGCGACTTATACGATCTCCCTCGAAACCGCCGGCCCTTAACCACTAAAGGGAGGGGCGGGACTCGTTGCCACGCACCGGTTAGCTGCGAACTTGCGCGGCGCCGAGTGAATCTGCTCTTTCGTTCAGACAGATCCGACGGAGAGACGATGGTATCGCGTCAACTTTTTTCAGATT
>JANWVS010000425.1 GCA_025056835.1 Gemmataceae bacterium
TGCGCGGCGGCGAGGTCGTCGTGGTCCGTTCGCCAGGAACGGTCAAGGGAGACGGAGCCTCTACCGCCCCGGGAGGAGCGCCATGACTTGCCGCCTGCGACGATGGTTGTTGTCCCTCGCAGTCGTTGTCGGCCTCACCCCGGCAGCGCCGCCTGTGGAAGAGGCAAAAACGGTTCGTCCGGTCGACACCGGAGGGGCAGCCAAACCCCTGGCCGAAATGGGACCGCGTCTCGATCCCGTTCCGCGGCCCGATCCGACGACCATTGATGCGGCTCTGCGTCGAGCGATCGCCTTTCTGGTGCAATCGCAGAACAAGAATGGCTCGTGGGGGTCGCCCGAGATCCGCGGCGGCGTCGAAATCTACGCCCCTGTGCCGGGAGCACACCAGGCGTTTCAGGCTGCGGTATCGGCCTTGGCGATTTCGGCGTTGACGGAGGCCGAGGAAGTGCCGGCGCTCGCAGCCGACGGCGCCGAACTGCGACGAGCCATCGATCGTGGTGCCGCTTGGCTGGAAACCCATTTGCCCAAGGTCCGCCGCGCCAACGGCGACGCCTTGTACAATTGCTGGTCGCACGCCTATGGCATCCAGGCCCTCGTGCGGATTTACGTTCGCGCCGGCGATCCCGGACATCGACGCCGCTTAGCAACGTTGATTCAGGAACAGATCGATTACCTGCGCCGCTACGAGTCGGTCGACAAAGGCTGGGGCTACTACGACTTTCGCGCCCAAACCCAGCGACCCGCGAGCGATTCTACCAGTTTTTTGACCGCGGCCATCCTGGTGGCTTTGTGGGAAGCCCACGGCATCGGCATCGACGTACCGGAACAGCTCGTGCAAGGCGCGGTTGCCTCGGTGCAGCGGCAGCGTCTTCCGGATTTCAGCTATCTTTATGGTGAATATCTGAAGTATGTGCCGCAACACGGCATCAATCGTCCGGGCGGCAGCCTCGGCCGCACGCAGGCGTGCAACCTGGCCTTGCGGCTGTGGGGAGACGAAGCCGTCACCGATGCCATAGTCAAGAACTGGCTCAATCGACTGTTCGCCCGTAACGGTTGGCTCGACATGGCCCGTAAGACCACGATACCGCACGAATCGCATTTTGCTGTCGCCGGCTATTTCTTTTACTTCGGGCATTATTACGCTGGGCTTTTGATCCACGAGCTTCCAGCCGCCGAGCGGCCGCTGTACCAAGACCACCTCGCCACCCTTCTGCTCCGCTTGCAGTCCAAGGACGGTTCGTGGTGGGACTATCCGTTGTACAATTACCATCACGCCTACGGCACGGCCTTTGGCATTATGACACTGCTCCGCTGCCGACGGTAAGCCGGCTCGGGAAACCGGCCGCCACGACTGCGGCCAGGCCCACTTTGCCAGGACGACGCGTTCGATGGCCTCTCGTTACCTTGTGAGCTTTCGGCCGAAGCAGGTGCCGCACTGTTTTACCGATGTCCTCATCATCGGCGCCGGCATTGCCGGGCTGCGGGCAGCGCTGGAGATCCCGTCGAAAATCGATGTCTTGGTCGTTTCCAAGGACAGTTTGCAGCAATCGAACAGTATCCATGCCCAAGGCGGTATCGCCAGCGTCTTATCGGACGAGGATGATTTTTCCCACCATGTCGACGACACCCTCAGCGCCGGGTGCGGATTGTGTCATCGCGAGATCGTGGAGCAGGTGGTCCGCGAGGCGCCGGGTCAAATTCACAAGTTGATCGAATGGGGGGTCCGGTTTGACGAAGAGCATGGCCGGCTGGCCTTGACGCGCGAGGGCGGCCATAGCCACCGCCGCATAGTCCACGCGTTGGGAGACGCCACCGGCTTCGAAGTGATGCGGGCGATTATCGCCAAGGTTCGGCAAACGCCCAACGTCGCGATCTGGGACGATGCCTTCACCCTCGACCTCCTGACGCACGACGGCGCCTGTTGTGGGGCCGTGGTGTGGCGTCCCGGCCACGGCAAAATGCTCCTGTGGGCCAAGCAAACGATCCTGGCCTCCGGCGGCGCCGGCATGGTCTTTCGCGAGACGACCAACCCTCCCGTTGCCACGGGCGACGGCATGGCGGCCGCTTGGCGGGCTGGTGCTCAGCTGCGCGACATGGAGTTCATGCAATTCCATCCCACCGTGCTGTACGTCGCCGGGTCCAGCCGCTTTCTCATCAGCGAGGCGGTCCGCGGCGAAGGGGCTTGGCTGCGCGACAAGAACCTGGAACGCTTCATGCCGGCCGTCGACCCGCGCGCGGAGCTGGCCCCCCGCGATGTGGTCGCTCAGGCCATCGTCCGCCAAATGGAAAAGACCAGGCACCCGAACGTCTATCTCGACTTACGCCATCTCGACAAGGCCCGCGTGCTTCAGCGCTTCCCAGGGATCGCCAAGATGTGCCAGGGCTTTGGACTGGACATTACCAACGACTTGATCCCGATTCGACCAGGAGCGCATTACACGATCGGCGGCGTGACCGTCGATGCCGAGGGGCGAACCACGTTGCCGGGTCTCTGGGCCGCGGGCGAAGTCACTTCCAGCGGCCTGCACGGCGCCAACCGCTTGGCCTCCAACAGCCTTTTGGAAGGCCTGGTTTTCGGGGCTGCGTGCGGACGTGGTGCGGCGGCCGCCGCTGCCAAAAGCCCCGATCTCTTCACCGCAGCGCCGGTAGCCAGCGTCCTACCGCCCTACAGCCCCGGCGCCGAAGGTGCTCCCGAAGGCGAATTGGACGTGGTCGATATTACCAATGCCCTCCGCAGCCTCATGGTCCGACATATGGGTGTCATTCGTGATCGGGCCGGCTTGATCCAGGCTCAAGGCGACGTCGCTTTCTGGAGCCGGTATGTCTTGGCTCGTGAATTCGACCGCCGCGCCGGCTGGGAACTTCAGAACATGCTCACGCTGGCCGGACTGATGATCGACTCGGCTTTGAAGCGCGAGGAATCGCGCGGCGTCCACTTCCGGGCCGACTTCCCCCGGAGCGACGACACAAACTGGCGCCGCCATATTGTCTGCCCGCCGCGCTCGGAACAGGAAACCATCACTTCCCCTCGATGAGCCGAACGGTCGTCGTTTGTACCGAGCGCAACGGTATGATCAACCCCATCTGATCGCGCTCCAGTTCGGTGACGGTGTGGTTGACCATTTCTCGCAGTCGGCCGGCAGCGTTGTCGAACCAAGCCGTCCCCTTGCCGTCTTGCGATTTCACCGTGATCGTCACTGGGGCGTTGGCCTTGTTTTCCAGCGTGAAACTCGGCTTGAGGTCGATGCGCTCGAGTT
>JANWVS010000426.1 GCA_025056835.1 Gemmataceae bacterium
AGGAATGGGACGAGTTCGATCGCCTCGTCGGCCAGTTGACGATGCCGTTTTTCTATGTCGCCGGCAATCATGACGTCGGGACCAAGGAGTCCGCCCGGTTCTGGGAAGGGAAGCTCGGCCGCAGATACTATCACTTTGTGTATCGCGATGTGCTGTTCGTGCTGCTCAATAGCGACGATCCGCCGGGGCAGGGCAACGGCCACTTGGGTGCCGAGCAAATTGCTTGGGCGCGAAAGGTCCTGGCCAACCATACCGCGGTACGCTGGACGTTCGTCGTCGTGCATCGACCGTTGTGGACCATCGGCAATGGGGCCAAGAACGGCTGGAAAGAGATCGAAGAGGCCCTGGGAGAGCGGCGCTATACCGTCGTCGCCGGCCACGTCCACCGCTTTCAAAAATGGGTCCGCAACGGGAGGCACTACTATCAATTGGCGACGACCGGCGGTGTCAGCCCGCTGCGGGGGGTGGGACTCGGGGAGTTCGACCACATCACGTGGGTGACCATGAAACAGGACGGCCCGGTGTTGGCCCACATCACGCTCGAGGCGATTCACGCGGAAAACCTGGAGCCTTTTGTCACGGCGGAAGAGGGGGTCGCGCGGAAAGAGGCCAAGGTCTTTCCCGTCCGCGGCTTGGCCTACTTCCAGGGCACGCCGATGCCGGGCGCCATCGTGACGTTGACGCCCGACCCCAAAACCAAGAAGGGAGTCGCGGCGCGCGGCGTGGTTGCGGCGGATGGGACTTTTCAGCTCACGACCTATCGCGCCAACGATGGCGCCGCGGAAGGGGACTACCACGTGACCATCACCTGGCGCGAACGGTTGCCCGACGGCCGCGTCGGAGCCGATCTCTTGCCGGCCCGTTATAGCAAGGTCAACGAATCGGGTCTGCGCGCTACCATCCGGGCCGGCGAGAATCGACTGGTGCTGGAACTAAAGAATTGACCCGGTCGGCGCCGTTTTTTCTCCTCCTTGTTTGTTTTTCCCGCTCCGCCGCCCTCGGCTGGGGGCAAGGCCGTTCGATGGCGGCGCACGCCATCATGTTTCGACACAAGCCCGGCCGGTTTACGACCGAGGCATAAGCACTTATGGCACAATCGAACCGCCTTGCACGGAGGAGGTGCGGGCACTTCGTCTTGTTTCTGCCGCGGCCGGCACGGTATACCATGGCTGCGCTCGGAGCAGCGATTGGACCGTTCGGGGCCGGAACAGGAGGCAGCGACGATGCCAAAAGCGGTGCGACGTTG
This sequence comes from Gemmataceae bacterium, assembly GCA_025056835.1. Taxonomy (GTDB): domain Bacteria; phylum Planctomycetota; class Planctomycetia; order Gemmatales; family Gemmataceae; genus JANWVS01. Next base: position 1,247 of record JANWVS010000426.1, read on the forward strand.
GTGGCCGAATCGTGCTTTGCTGGCCAAGATGATGCCCTTCGCGGCGGCGTTGTTGATTGGCGTGCTCGGTTTTCTCATGGGCCGTGCCGGGCGTGGACCGGCCAAGGCCAACTTGAGTCGAACCGCGTTGGAACCGCCGCGCCTCGCCTCCGACAGCGATTACGACAAGCGCGTGGTCGCCTACATCTACGACAACATCCCGATCACCCGCGAGGAGTTGGGGGAGTTTCTCATCGAACGCTTCGGGCCGGAACGCCTGGAAATGCTCGTCACGCGCCGCATCGTGGAACTGGCCTGCCGCTCGCGCGGCATCCAAATTACCGACGCCCAGATCGAGGCCCAACTCGACATGGAGTTGAAGACGCTCAGTCCCAACGGCGTGATGACGCGCAAGGATTTCGCCAACCAGATCCTCCGGCCGCGCAACCGCACCTTGTACGAATATAAGGAAGACGTACTGCGCCCCAAGTTGATGCTTGCCGCCTTGGTGGGACCGACCGTGAAAGTCACCGACGAGGACGTGCGGAAGGCCTTCGAGGCCCGCTACGGACCGCGCGTCGAATGCCGCATGATCGTCTTGCCCGACAACAATCATAAATTCCAGATCTGGGAGAAGATCAAGGACAGCGAACCGGAGTTTGACCGGGCGGCGCGGACGCTTAACCATCCCCAGCTGGCCGCCCTCAACGGTCGGGTGCCGCCGATCCATAAGCATTTCGGCGATCCGCGGATTGAGGAGGCGGCGTTCAAGCTCAAGGTCGGCGAGGTCAGCGGCTTGATTCCGTTGCCCGACAAGACGGTGGCCGTGCTCAAGTGTGATCGCCACCTGCCGCCGGACCCGACCAAACGTCTGGAAGACGAACGCCTGGCCTTGATGACGGAGATCGAGAACCAGAAACTCGCCCAACGCGTGCAGGAAGAGATGGCCAATCTCCGCAAACGAGCCAATCCGAAACTGCTGCTTCGCCGAGAGCAACCGACCGACGAAGTGGAACACACCGCGTCGCCGGGCCCTCGTGGCCAAGCGACGGCAGCGCCGTCGCCGCCGCCGCGGATTGACATGCCGGCCGTCCCGAAAAGCAGCGGCTCCTGACCCCTGCCGGACAGCCGTGGCGCGGTGGTTGGCTCGCCGCGTCCTTGACCGGCGCCGCCCGCTCGGCGACTTGGTTCGCCAGGAGACCCCGCCATGCTTACTCGACGATGCTTTCTCGCCGCTGTGGTGACCGTCGCCTTGGCCCGGGCGGCCGCGGCTCAAAGCGTGTACCTTGGTGAGGCGCCGTTGCTTGACGCCAGCTTTCGCGTGAAGCTAAAGCTCGACGTCAAGGGCAAGATCATCGTCCAGCGCCAGGGAAAGACGGAGGCGATCAACCACCAAGCCAGCGCCGAACACCGCTATACCGAGCGCGTGCTCGCGGCCCGCTACGGCATGGCCGAACGCGCGGCGCGCTGGTACGAAGCCGCCCAGGCGACCATCGCCGGCCAGCCGCGAAGCCTTCGTCCCGATCGTGCTTTGATGGTGGCCCATCGGCTGAAGGACCGTGTGATGGTTTACAGTCCGCGCGGTCCGTTGTTCCCGGAAGAGATGGAGCTTACCGAGCACATCGACACCCTGGCCTTGCCGGGTCTGCTGCCCAATAAAGAAGTCAAGGTGGGCGAAACGTGGATCGTGCCGACGCATGTCGTCCAGGCTCTTTGCGGTCTCGATTCGCTCGAGGGCCAGTTCAAGCAAGAAGTCGTGGGAGAGTTGAAGTCGGTGGTCGGCAACGTCGCGACGATCTCCCTTCACGGCGTCGTCAAGGGAAGGCAGCTCGGTGCGCCGGTGGCCATTCACGTCACCGGGGCAACACGGTTGACGTTCGACATCAAACAGCAGCGTCTCACGGCCGTGGCCTGGCGGCAGAGCGACGAACGCGCGCCCGGACCGGCGAATCCGCACCTGGCGCTCGACGTGGCCATCGACGTTGAACGTTCGCCCGGCGCGGCACCGCCCGAATTGGGCGACGCCGTGCTC
>JANWVS010000427.1 GCA_025056835.1 Gemmataceae bacterium
CAGGTCAACGCCGCCGCCGCCCTGGCCCAGGAAACCCGGCGCGGCGCGGAATCGGCGATCTTCCGCGGCAAGAGCCAGGCCGCCGCCTATGCCACCAGCCAGCGCCTCCAGGCCGAGGCCGAGGCCGCGGCGTTTCTCGTCCGCCTGCACCAATACCGCCAACTCAGCGCCGCCAACCCCGCCTACCTCAACGTGCTCTGGCTCGACGAAATGAGCCGTCTGTTCGCCCGCATGCGCGAGGCAGGCCGAATCGACCTGCTCGACCACTATCTCACCGGCGACGGCCTCAGCCTGACCCAGTTTCCCTCGCTGCCGCGCAAGAAATGAGGCCCTCGGCCGCCGCCTTGAGCCTTGGGGCTGCCGGCCGTACAATCGCTGTACCATGTGTGGAATCGTCGGCTACTGGGACAAACGGGGCGGCCCGCAGCCGCTCGGGGCCGTCTTGCTGGCGATGCTCAACGCTTTGTCCTGCCGCGGACCCGACTCGGCGGGCGTTGCCCTGTTCGGCCCGGCCGGCGACGGCTGGCGGTTGCACATCAAGCTGCCCGAAGACCTTCCGGCCAAGGCGGCCTCGCAGGAAATTCGCGACGTCCTCCGCCGGCTCGGCACGATCCTCGCGCACGAAATCCTGGGCGCGTATCTGAAACTGGAGATCGACACAACCGCCGCTGTGGCCGACCTGGAGCAACGCCTGCACGACGAAGTCCCCGGCGCTGAGATCGTCAGCCTCGGCCGACGCCTCGAAATCTACAAGCAAGTCGGCTCGCCGGCCCAGCTTGAGCAGGCCTACCGCATCGCGGCGCGGCGCGGCAGCCACGGCATCGGCCACACCCGCTTGTCGACGGAGAGCAAGGTGGACCTCAGCCATTCGCAACCGTTCTGGGCCCACGGCCTGCCCGATGTGGCGACCGTCCACAACGGCCATATCACCAATTATCACAAGCTCCGCCGCCGCTACGAACAGCGCGGTTATCGCTTTGTCACCGACAACGATTCGGAAATCATCGGCGTCTACCTCCGCGACCGGATGGCCCGCGGCCTGTCGCTGGCCGACGCCCTGCGCTCCTCCTTGGACGATTTCGACGGCTCGTTCAGCTACCTGGCGGCGTCGAGCGACTGCCTCGCCTACGTCAAGGACCGCTTCGGCTTCAAGCCGCTCGTCGTGGCCGAGACCGACGACTTCGTGGCCATCGCGACCGAGGAGATCGCCCTGCGGCAGGCGCTGGGGAGCGGCTTCACGGCGCAGGAGCCGGCGCCGGGTACCATGGGGCTTTGGTCGTTGGCCGGCCGAACGGCCCCCACCTAGCACGCCGCCCTTGGTGACGGTCATTGTCCGAGGACCCAGGTCCGCTGATTTCGCTGCGAGGCTTTCCTTGACTTTCTCGATTGATTGCGCCGGCAAAACAACGCGCCAGATCAACCGCGAGCTGCGCGACGCCATTGCCGCCGGCCATACCGACATCACGATCCTTCAGCCGGAAGCACGCCACAACTTGGCCGTGGCCCTGGTGCAGCCGGTGCGCGTCACCTTTGCGGGGAGCGTCGGCTACTACTGCGGTGGCATGATGGACGGCCCGTTCCTCCACGTCCAGGGCAGCGCCGGCTGGGGCACCGCCGAATCGATGCTGAGCGGCACCGTCGTCATCGACGGCCATGCCGGCAGCGGCGCGGCCGCGTCGATCCGCGGCGGCACCGTCGTCATCCGCGGCGATGCCGCAGCCCGCGCCGGCGTGTCGATGAAAGGCGGCACGCTCCTGATCGGCGGCAACTGCGGCGCCATGGCCGGATTCCTGATGCAGAAAGGCCGCATCGTCATTTGCGGCGACGCCGGCGAAGCCCTGGCCGATTCGATGTACGAAGGCGTCGTCTTCGTCGGCGGCACGATCGCTGGCTTGGGCAACGACGCCGTCGTCGAGCGACCCAACGACGACGATCGCGCCTGGTTGGCGCGCCTGCTGGCCGAGTACAACCTCCCAGCTCCGCCGGCGTTCCAAAAGGTGGTCTCCGGCCGCAAGCTGTGGAACTTCGACAAAAAGGAACTGGACCTCTGGAAAACGGCGCTGTAATCGGCCATCGTCGCCCACCGCCAAAGTCGCCCGCCGTCATAGTACCCCGCCGCTTCGCGCCGGGCCGTACAATATCTTCCCCCTCGCCAGGCGCCTTGCCAGGCCTGTCCGTCGCCGAGCGCCGAGCTACCTTCGCGGAGCGTCGGGACGCGATGGTGCGGGGTTGCTTCGTGGGTTGCTTTCGCGGAAGGCATCATCGTGGAAACTCTCAACTTGCGGCAGTATCGCACGATTCCTCCCCAGCCCAGCGGCACTTACAGCCCGGCCGTCATCGAAGACATCCAGGCCAAGGCCGAGCTGGGGCGTTACCGCATTCGCGGCTTCGGCACCTTGCGGCCGCGCACCTGGGCCACGTTCGACGACCTCACCTTTCTCCCGTGCGGCTTGACGCGCATTCCTCTGGAAGGATATCGCGAACGCTGTTCGACGAAGACCGTACTCGGCACGCGCTTCGCCGCGAAGCCGATCGAACTGGACATTCCGGTGATGATCAGCGGTATGAGTTTCGGCGCCCTGTCGCACAATGCCAAGGTCGCCCTGGCCCGCGGTGCGACCCTGGCCGGCACATCCACGACCACCGGCGACGGCGGCATGTATCCGCCCGAGCGGGAAAACTCGCGCGTGTTGATCTGCGAAGTGCTCCCCAGCCGCTACGGCATCAACGTCCACGACCTGCGCCGTGCCGACGCCATCGAGTTGACCATCGGCCAGGGGGCCAAGCCCGGCACCGGCGGCCTGTTGCTCGGCTCCAAGGTGTCGGCCGAAATCGCCCGGATCCGCGACCTGCCGCCGGGCGTCGATCAGCGCAGCCCGGCGCGCCATCCGGACTTTCTCGGGCCCGACGACATGATCATCAAGATCGAAGAGCTGCGCGAGGCCACCGATTGGCAGGTGCCGATCTTTGTCAAGCTCGGCGCCGCCCGCGTCTACGACGACGTCAAGCTCGCGGCCAAGGCGGGGGCCGATGTGATCGTCGTCGACGGCATGGAAGGCGGCACCGGCGCTTCGCCCGATCTGCTCCAGGAACACACCGGCATTCCCACGCTCGCCGCGGTCTGCGAGGCCCGGGCCGCGCTGGAGGAGTTGAAGCTCTTCGGCGAAGTGCAGCTGATTATTGCCGGCGGCCTGCGCCACGGCAGCGACATGGCCAAGGCCCTGGCCCTGGGTGCCGACGCCGTGTACGTGG
>JANWVS010000428.1 GCA_025056835.1 Gemmataceae bacterium
CTTCCACGCGGAACTGACCGAGGTTCGGATAAAACACCCGGCCGAAGGGGTCGACGTCGAAGCCGGAGCCTTCGCACATGCAATGACTCGTGTTGCCGGACATATGCGCCGAATAAGGAGCGTAGCCGAAGCGGATCCACAAGGCGCCTTGCACCTCGCCGGTGAGGTGAGGTTGGTAAGCGAAGTGGCGCTTAAATGGCACCTTAGGCTGGGCGAGCAACGCGGCGGGCGGTTCGCCGACGGCGCTTTTGGGCAACTTGGCTTCGTGCCAAATGACCCCGCCGCTGGGCGGGAACTTGAGGATGCTGCCGTACATGTAGCTGTACCAGAAGAGGTCGCCGCCGCCGACTTGGTTGGGCGGTGGCGGTAATTTGCCATCGAAAAACTCCGGATAAGAGCGCCCGGGAGGCTTGACGAGATCGGCAAGGTAGATGTTTCCCTGGACATCGAGCCGCGGAATCGCGCCGTTGAGACACTGCCAAATGAGCGTGCGGCGTGTTTTGCCGTCGCGGCCGATGGCATTGAGCGTGAGAAAACGGCCGGCGTCCATCGGGTTTTTCGTGAGATAGTCGGCGTTGGCGATGAGATAGACTTCGTCGGTCGGCGCGTACGGCTTGAGGGCCAGGTAGCGCATCTGGAAGTTCATCATGCCGGCGATCGGGATCTTGGGTGAATCGAGACCATCCCAATTCTTCGGCCTGCCCTCGCGATCGAGACGCCACAGACCGCTGGTCCAGGTGAAGACGTAGAGATCGCCGTCGAAGCTCGGCACCAGTTGGGAGGCGAGCACGGTGCCTGGGTGCAGCTTGGCCAGGTCGATGACCTTGGTGACTTTGGCAGTCGCTTCGTCGATGCGGTACGTCTTGTAACCGTTGCCTTGAATGTAGACCTCGCCGTGGACCCGGTCGATGGTGATGTCGCGTGGCGCCTCGATGCTGCCTTGGCTCATCTCCGCAGCGGGACTGGGCAAGAGAGGCCTGGGATCGCCGCGATCGACAAACCGATCGCCCAAGTCGTCGAAACATTGCAAGCGATGCGGACTGCCATACACGCCCGGCATCCAGATCCGCACCGGTTTGGTCGAAGCGTCGACGGCGATTCGATGTTGGCCGGCGTTGGGACTCATCCCGGTCCGCGGCAGTTTGATGCGGTACGCCTCCTTGGCGGACCAGCGCTGGTCCACCTTCACTTCGTCGAAGCGGATCAGGTCGGCGGTTTGCGGCCCGGTGTAGGCACAGACATAGATGGCGCCATCGCGGGGGCTCACGCCGATGCAGTGCGGGTTCGCGACGGCAAATTGGCCGACGACGGCGCGATCGGCCTCTCGAAAAATCACGACACGGTTGGCGCCCGGGTCGGCGACGTAGAGCTTACCCTTGGCCACCGCCAGGCCGCGCGGGGCGCGCAGCACCGGCTCCTGACCCGGGCGAGGATCGAGCGTGCCCACAAAGACTTCCGCCGGGCCACGCCGCGCGACATCGACGCGAAAGACACACGCCAGGGGCCGCGCCGTTGTCCAGTCGCCGTGTCCCACAAACAAGCCGGCGAAGTAAACGTGTTGCTCATCGGAGCTGATCGCCAACGAGGGCAGATCGGTGCCGAAATGGTAGGTCTCGCCTGCGAGGCGCAGTTCCTTGATGTCGCCGAGCAATTTAGGACCGAGGAAGTCCGGATAGGGAATGCCGCCGTCGGCGTCGACGGCGACCAGACAGGGACCTTTGACGAGCCAGTAGACGCGGCCCTTGGTATCCACCGCAGGAGAGCTGTATTCCGGCATGTCGCGCCCGCGCACGCCGATGTGGTCGGGGTAATAGCTGAGCGTTTCCCAATTGTGTATCCGCGGGACCAACTCGCCCGTATCGGTCTGGAAGGAGCCCAGGGCCTTGACGCGAGCATAGGCAATATCGGCAGGATAAGGCACCAGCACCTTCAGGTGCCGGCCGTCGCGATCATACACCTTGAGCTTGGTGCCGCCCATGTTCCCGTTGACGGTGGCATCGCGATGGAACACGTAGACGGTGCCGCCGGGGCCGACGGCAACGGCGCTGACCGGGCCGCTGCCGTGCGGATCGTAGCCGAGAAAGCGGTCGAACCTGGCGCTTAGGCCGAGTTGGACGTGGGCCTTGAATGGTCCGCCGGTCGCGGGCTTGCCCCAATCGTCGTTGCCGTCCCAGGGGACGGACTGCGCCAGTGTGTCGGCTTGGAGCGGCGCCGGCGGGTTCTTGCCCAGGACCCCTGCCGCCAGGTGACGGACGATTTTGCCCCCGGCATCCTCGATGGTGATGGCCACGTCCACCGGCCGCGAGACCGTGAACTCAATACGCGTTTGTCCGCCGGCACGAACGGTCGTCGGCGGCTTCACAAAACTCGGCGGTTGCGCCGAGGCGAAAGCGCAGAGGAACAGGCACGCCAGTGCGGGGGTGATGCTTTTCATCTTCCGGGGTCGCGAATCTGGGCGAAGCACTGTCGGGCTCAGCGTTCGCGAGGCTCCTCAGGGCGGGAAAAATCAAACTCGGGATGATACACGTCGGGCACAGGGCGCGGCGCTGGTTTCGCGACCGGCGTGGGCCGCCGCCGACGTCGTACCCGCCAAGCGCGAAAGAGATTGTAGCACACAAAAAGCACCGGCAGCCACGCCAACGAGAGGCCCGTATTTCCCACAGTTACGGCGCTGAACTGGGGCAACATCCACATACACGCCGCAACGACCGCCCAGATGAGCGCACTGCCCAGATAAAGGTAGACCACGCTTCGCTCGCCTCAATTATGGGACCACGAGCCGCCCCGCCACGGAGCCGTGATCCATAGCTACAAACTGCTTCCGAGATCACTCGATGGCCAGCCGATAGCACGCTGCTTCCCTGGCGTTGCGCACCAACAGGTACTCGCCATAAAGAGCGAGGTTGTTCCAAGTGACGCCGGTCAGGGCTTGAATGCGACCGTGGACCTGATTGGGCACCTCCGGTGTCGCCTCAACCAGCGCCAGCTCGCCTTCTTCGGACATCACGAGAATAAGATCGTCAACGCGAAGAATCTGACCGTGGCCGTAGTAGCCTTCGCGCCAGCGGCGGCGGCCGGTGTCTAGCTCGATGCACTCCAGGTAGCCGTCCGACAGGCCGTAGACGAAGCCGTCCTTGATGGCGACATTGGTATACTTGGTTCGCATGTAGCGGGGCTGGTGGTAGATGTCGACGACGGTCAGTTTGCCGTCGCCGCCGGCGGTCAATTGGACGAGCTTGG
>JANWVS010000429.1 GCA_025056835.1 Gemmataceae bacterium
CGGCTTCGATCAACGCCACAACATTGAGGTAATCTTCCCAAGCCGCTGCTTCCGCGGCAAGCAAAGTCTCATCCGCCGCTTCCTTGGCATCGAGATAAATTGCCCACGCTGTGGCTTCGGCGTCATTCCAATCCTCGTTGGCCGGGGCGATGGCCGTCTGGTAATCTTCGTAAGCCGCGTCGTGGGCCGCAAGCAAGGTCGCATCGCGGTCGGCCACCGCCGCCAGGTAATTCGCGTTGGCCACCTCCACCGCTGCCAAGTAATCGGCGTACAGCTCGCTCGGCGAGGCCACGACAGTGAGCGCGGCAGCGGCGCTGGCGGTATTACTCCCGTCGCTGGCCGTGACGGTGACTTCGATCACATCGCCGCGGTCGCCGAAGCCGGGTTGGGATAGATCGAGCGTGGCCGTCGGGCTGGTGCTCGTGATCGTTTGCACCAGCTGGCCGTTGACGCGCCAATCGTATTGGAACGTGAGCGGGCCAGCGTGGGTATCGACCACTTGCACTTGCAGCGTATCGGAAGTGCGGGGAAAGGGATTATCGAAGAGCAGCGAGCCGATGACGGGACCAGCATTCATAAGATCGCGGCGCTCCAATTCCTCGAAAGCCAAACCGGCCCGCCGAGCCAGGCGGACGGAATTACGCCCTCCTTGTGTACAAACGTTTGCAGAACATGCGGAACTCCTTTCATGACTGTTGGACTACAGAGACAGGTCTGAGTCATCGTAAACCGAACGATCGCCAGTTGTCAACGAAACGATCGAAAAATCTTCGAACCCGCAGATAGTGTTAGGAGCATTCGCCTGGGGCGCTGGCCGTTTTTTTCGACCGAGCCAGGCCGATTCATGAGCGACAGGACAGGACTTATGGCACCATCGAACAGCCCTGGTGACGCAGCCTCGCCCCGTGCGGAGAAGGGACAAGTTGGGCCGATCAAGCCCAACCGCACGGTCAGACGGCGGCGGCTTCCTCGGCGGTGCGGAGCAGGTCGTTGGCCGGCGTCGCGCCAAGCTCGGGGCGATGTCTCCCGCTGTCGGGTTTGGCCAAGGCGCCGGTGCGGAACACTTCGGCCAACAGCGCCTTGGCCGGCTCAGGAAGATTGCTTTCCCATACCGTTCGGACCGTTTCCTCGACGGGGTACTCGATCCTTTTCAACTCGACTCGCTGATTTTCAATGATCGCATAGGAGGCGCGCGGGTCGCCGTCTCGGGGCTGGCCGACGCTGCCGGGATTTATGATCAGACGTTCACCCACTTCGAGCACGCAGGGCAGGTGCGTGTGGCCTGTACAAATGACCTGGGCATCCACCCCTTCGAGTCGTCGCGACCAGAAGTCAACGTCGGCAATAGCGTATTCGTCGAGCGGATCACGGGGCGTGGCGTGTACCAAGAGGAACTTCGTGTTATCGATGGTGACTCGTTTACTGATTGGCAACGAGCCGAGGTAGCGACGGTCGGCCTGGGAGATTCGCTCTTGGGTCAGGATCCGCGTGACGCCGGTGAGATATTTGAAGCCGTTTTTGCCATTGATCCGGACCTGCTGCGCGACGCCGTGGTCGTGGTTGCCGCGGACGACATACGTGGCCCGTTGCCGCACCCACTCGATGCACGGCGCCGGTTCCAAACCGTAATCGACGATGTCCCCCATCACGAGACAGACGTCGAAAGGTTCTTGAATCGCTTGCAGAGCGGGCCAATTGGCGTGGATATCGGCAAGGAGGAGGATGCGCATGCCGGTCTCGCAGGCGGTCTTGTGGAGGTAGCGGCGCCGGCGCTTACCTTCCCTACTTTAAACCTATGCCACGATCGGACAAAAGCCAAATGACGCCGTTGCACCTTGGCGAGTTCGTCTGGCGATTGGTCCGTCGAAGGGGTTATAATAAACGGCGGAAGAGTTGGGAAGTGGGCTGAACTTACCAAGCGGGTGTTGCATGCCAAGCGATCGACCGATTCGGCGAATGACATTGAGGCAATTATTGACCCATTCCGAAAAATGTGCTCGAGACCTGGCAGACATGGTTCAAACGCATTTTCTGCCGCGCGTCTCGGATTTTCGCGATCTCAGTCGACCCGTGCGGCGGCGCAGCCATTATCCCACCATGCTGGCGGTGCAAAACGCCTTGCGAAAATTGACCGAAAGCGCCGCGGAGATGCAAAAGCAAGCCGATTTCCTCAACGAACACCTCGATGCCATCCGCGATCACGCCAATCGGGAACGCGTCAATCGCTTGTAGTCGGCGCCCATCGCCCGCACCGCCACGACCGACCGCGGATCGGAAGGCGGCGATTGCTTCCCATCCGCGGCAGCCAGGGGAATTGACATGTCGCCGCGCGGCGAGGTTCTAGCGCCGCGGCGCCTCGACGGCCGTGAACTCCGCCCAAATCGGCAGATGGTCCGAGACTTGGAGAGCTTGGGCTTCCGACAGACCATAGTCGGCCATGAGGTCCACCACGCCAAAACGACCGGTGTACTCGGCTGTACGGCTCTTGTGGAAAACGATGTTGTCGTACTGCTTGGTCTTGCGCGTGTTGGTGGGAACGCCGGTGATCGCCCAAGTGATGCCCGGCAGCTGCCCCAAACGGCCGAGGTGGCGCTCGTCGACGTTGAGGTCGCCCAACAGGATCACGTCGTCCTCGCCGCTGCCATTGTTCTGCACGGAAGTGAAAACATCGGCTAACGCATCCAACTCGGTCCGGGTCTCATCCGGATCGGTGTGGATGTTGACGAGCGTGAAGCTGAATGCCTGCTGGGCCGGCGGCCCCTGAACCACAAAACGGGCCACCAACGGTTCGCGGTGCAACAAGTCGCGCGGGTCGGGGACCGTGTAAACCGAGGAGCGATCGACGGCCAGGCGCTGCGTGTTGAAGACAAAGGCGTATTGCTCCTTGCTGTTGGTGCGGCCCAGGCGCGGACCAACGACGAAATCGTAGCTGCCGCCGCCGGCGTTGATCATTTGCACAAATTTCGGCAGAACTGTGTCGTCGGTGGAGCGCACCTCTTGAATGGCCACGACGTCGAAACGCCGAACAACTTGGCACAACACGTCCATGACCTCGGGCTTCTTGAGCTTGCTCGTGCCGAAGACTTGGATGTTGAATGACGCGATCTTGATCGTGTCGCCAGCCGCGGCGCCGCCGGGCCGCGACGTCGGCGTGGCCACAACCGCTTTGCCGCCGCCGTCGGCGACGCCGGGAACGCTTCCTTTCCGCTGGTTCGACGCGCCGTGCGGTTCGACGG
>JANWVS010000042.1 GCA_025056835.1 Gemmataceae bacterium
GCCGCCTGCCGCGTCTTCGTCCCTTCGCTCGTCGGCTGCCGTCTTCCGCCGGTCGGTACGAGGTTCGACTCCCCTACTGAGGACCGGCACGACCACGTACAAATACTCGCTACCGTGGCGAAAGATCACCGGCATGGCTCCATCGGTCATTTCCAGGGTGAGCGACACGTCCGGTTCCAAGACGCGGAGCATGTCCACGAGAAACTTGGGATCGAAGCTGATTTCGACCGCTTTGCCGTCAAAGTCCAACGGCATTTCGACGCGCGAACGCCCCGTCTCCGCTCCACGCGCCTGCAACGTCAGCTTTTTCTTGGCGAAACTGAACGTGACGCGCTTGCATTCTTCGTCCGTCATGATCGCGGCTTGCCGAACGGCGCTGAGGAACGGCCCCACGGTCAGGGAGACTTTGGTTTGGTGGTGGGTCGGCAACACTTGGCGATAGTTGGGAAACCGCCCTTCGACCAGCCGCGAGTAGATCATGGCCCGCTCGGTTTTCATGAGGATGTCGTTCTGCCGGACGCTGATTTTCACCCGCTCGCTCGGTTCGGTCAAATTGCGTTCGAGCAGGCTCATCGCCTTGACCGGCACGACCGCGGTCTGGCCCCGCGTGGAATGACCGCCGTGGGCTTCCGCCTCGCCGTTCATCAACGCCAGGCGGCGGCCGTCGGTGGCCACCAGCGACGCTTTCGCCCCCTCGAGTTCCCAGAGGACGCCGGTCGTGGCGCTGAACCGCGCGTGTTCCGCATGAGCCGCCGCGAAAGCGACGCGCCGAATCATCTCCCGGAGCACGCCGGCCGTCAATTCATGATATTTTTCCTCTGAGAAGACCGGTATATCCGGAAAGGCGCTCGGGTCCTCGCCGGGCATCTCGAATTCGTTGTGCGTTCCTCGGACCACGCACGACTCGATGTTTCCCTCCAACAGCAGTTCCTCGTCGGTGCTTTCCCGCAAGATGGCCAGAAAGCGAGTCGTCGGCAGCAGCGCTTCGCCCGGCTGTTCCACCTTGACGCCGCGGACGTCCAGACGGATCCCTAGTTCAAGGTCGGTCGCCATCAAGGTGCAGCGTTCGTCGTCCACGACGGCCTTGAGGTTTCGCAGCACCGGTTTGACATCGCGGGTGGCGACTGCTGCACTCGCCAGTTGGCAAGCGGCAAGTAATCCCTCACGCTGGCACACAACTTTCATGCTGATCTTCCTCTGCGGTGCCTCAATTCTCGCGCAGCGCTCCGAGGGCGTGATACTTACGAAAAGTAACTAACTAGCAGCATTGAAGGCTGCCGTGTTTTCGTTGGTTGTTCCAGCAGCTGTCGTCGGCGTCAGGCAGCTGGTGGGCGCGGGAGTGTGGAAAAGAAGTCGTCTGATTGTCGCCCGAGTGTGGGTGCGACGTTGTCGGTTGGTCATGGTTGGACTACCTCGCCAAGTCAAGCACGCTTGTCATCGATCAGCGACGTCTTATGGACGACCGATCAACCAGTTTTCCCCAGGATCAGGCCAACTCCAATTGCAATTGCCGCACGGCTCCGGCCAGGATGCCATCGCGGCTGCTGGCCTGGCGAATTTTGCGGCAGGCGTGGAGAACGGTGCTGTGGTCCTGACCGCCGAATGCTTCGCCGATCTGGGCGAGGGACAGCGGCGTCAGACAGCGGGCCAGGTACATACCGACCTGGCGCGGCACCAGCAGCGCTCGTGCCCGGCGGCGGGAGGCGACCTCGCGCGGATCGACGTGAAAATAGCCGGCGACCCGGCGAATGATCTTGTCCACAGTCGGGGCCATGGCTCGCAACTGCTCGTGAAAGTGTTGCCGCACTTCGGCAAGGTCCGGCGGGCGACGGCGGAGCTTGGTGACCGTCTCGAGCTGGGCAATGGCCCCTTCGAGGTGCCGTCCGCCGTTGGGCAAATGGTCTGCCAACCAGCGGAGAACATCGGGAGGGGCCGCCAGTTGCCGGCGTTGCGCCAACTCTTCCAGCAAAAGCAGCCGTTCTGCTGCGGTCGGCATCTCGATGGCCGTCACCAATCCGGCAGCGAGCCGCGACAAGAGCCGGGCCGGCAAACTGTTTCCCCGCGTGGCCAGTTGCCGCGGCCCGAAATTCGACGTCACCAACGTCAGCAGACTGCGCGCCGCTCGGGCATCGAGCAGCTGCACCAGACATTCCGCTTGTGCCGGCGGCAAGTATTGCACATCTTCCAGGACGAACAGGCGGGCCTCCCGGGCCGCGTCGCACCATAGCGAGACCGTTTCGGCCGGCCGTGAACCACCGGCGACCGACACGCCCACGTGCTCGGGCCGGGTGCATTCGTGGGCTTGGGCGTGGTATAAGGGCAACTCCGGCCGGTGCCGGGTCAACTCCCTCATCAGTCCGCACACCAGGTGGGTCTTCCCACAACCGCGCGGACCATGGACCAGGATGATCGGCGGCAGGCGGTGCTCGGCGTTGGTCAGCAACGCGTCGAGCACCAGCTGGATGGCCCGACGGGCGGCCTGGTTGGATGGCATCTCCAGAAATCGGGCCAAAGACGGCACCACCTGCATGGAAAGCCCGACAGTTCAAGGTTGACTCGGCCCCGACCACTCGGTCGGACCAACCAGCGCGCTGGACTCGTTGTTTATTCTATGAAAAGCAGGCCGTGGTGAATAGGGCGATGTCCTAATGCAACTGCCTGATAGATAACGACTTGCGACTAGCGCCGATATTTACCTCGCATTGCCCGCCCCGCTCGTGTTCCCGTGTCGCAACCTATGGACCGCCTTGACGATGCGCCGCGCCGCTTCGTCGATTTCCTCGGCGGTAGTCGTGCTGCCCAGGCTGAAGCGCATGGCGGAGGCCAAAACGTCGTCGCCCACGCCCATGGCTTTCAACACCGGCGACGGCAACAGCGAGCCGCTCGAACATGCCGAACCGGTCGAACACGCCAATCCGGCAAGGTCGAGCTGCATCAGCAACAACTCCGACCGGCAGCCGGGGAAAGAGACGTTGATGGTCTGGGGCAGGCCTCCGGACGAAGGACCGTTGACCACGATCGGCGCCGCCTCGCGCTGGAGATGGCTCAACAGGCGCTCGCGCAGGTTGCTCCAGCGGAGCCACGTTTCTTCCCGTTGACGAAGCGACAAGCGTAGGGCGACGGCCATGCCGACCGCCAGCGCCACGGCCTCGGTCCCGGGGCGCCGCCCTTGTTGCTGATGGCCGCCGTAAAGCAACGGCCGCAGCCGCGCCGGTTTGCGGACGAGCAAGGCCCCAATCCCCTGGGGGCCGCGAAATTTGTGGGCGGAAATCGTCAGGGACGTGACGCCGAGGTCGTGGAAGGCGATCGGCAGTTTGCCGGCAGCAGCGGCGGCGTCGCAGTGAAACGTCGCACCGGCCGGCAGCGACCGCGCCAGTTCTTGGACCGGTTGCACGGCGCCGGTTTCATGGTTCGCCAACATCACGCACGCCAAGCGAGTGTCGGACGGCCAACCGTCGCTCGGTGGTCCCACGATGCCCTCCCGCGACACCGGCAAGGTCAGCGATCGGTAACCGCGCCGGACCAACTCCGCCAGCGGCTCCGCGACGCAGGGATGCTCGATGCCGCTGCCGGCCAGGACCCCCGGCGGCGGACCCACCAGGCCGAAAATCGCCAGGTTGTTGGCCTCGGTGGCGCCACTGGTGAAGACCACTTCGTCGGCAGCGGCGCCGAGCAAGGCAGCAACTTCCTCGCGGGCGTCTTCCAGGGCGCGGCGGGCCCGGCGGCCCAAGGCGTGGCTGCTGGCGGCGTTGCCGGGCTGGTCCACGGCCCACGGCCGCATCGCTTCCCACACTTCCGGGGCCACCGGCGTCGTAGCATTGTGGTCGAGGTTGATGATGTCCACGCGGCATGTCGCTCAACAGTCTGCCTTGACCCAAAGTCGCGACGGCCGATCCAAGGTATATTACGATGCTCTTAGGCGCCAGCCGCGACCTATGGGAAATCGGCGAATACTTGTACGAATCCGACCACCTTAGGTCACACTACGTGTTCGCCGGGGGAATTCCAGCGACCTAAACTTGCCTCATGGCTCCGCTCGGTCGACTTTCGTTCGAACCGCTCGGCGATCAAGCGGTGCTGGTCCGCGCCGGCGATGAGACGGCGGCCTTGGCGTTCGCCGCGGCGGTGCGCCGCACCAAGCCGCCCTGGGTGGACGATGTCGTCCAGGCATATACGACCGTGGCCGTCTTTTATCGCCCCGGCGCCATCGACTATGACGGGGCTAGAACGGCCCTGGCGGGGATCGACTGGTCGGCCTTGGCCGAGGTCTCGCCGGGAAAGCTGCACGTCATCCCGTGTTGCTACGAGCTGGGACTGGATTTCGACCGGATCACGGCGCACACCGGGCTGACGCGCGAGCAGATCATTGCGGCGCACACGGCCGCCACCTACACCGTTTACGCCATCGGCTTCTGTCCCGGCTTCCCCTACCTAGGCTATTTGCCCGAGGCCTTGCAAGGCGTGCCGCGGCTGGAGTCGCCGCGCCTGCGGCTCGAGGCGGGCAGCGTCGGTCTCACTGGCCGGCAGACCGGCATCTACACCGAAGCGCGGCCCGGCGGCTGGAACATCGTCGGCCGCACTCCGCTGCAACTGGTCGACGTCGCCGACAATTATTTTCCGATCAGCACCGGCGATCGCGTCCGCTTTGAAGCGATTGATCGGTCCACCTTCGAGCGCTGGCGCGGTCGGCGGCTGTGAGCCGCCGGCGGCACCGACGGCCGTTGCTTCGCCCGGTTACTTGTAGTTGAGCGGTTGGCTGCTGCGCAAGTAGGCAAAGAGGTCGCGAACGTCCTGGTCGCTGAGTCCCTGGAGCAGCCCCTCGGGCATCAACGAGGTGCCGGCGATGCGCTGGCTCTCGATTTCATCTTTGGGCACGACGACGCGCTGGCCGTCGGCCGTCCGCACCACGACGACGCGCGGGTCTTTTTCCACGATGATGCCGTGAAGCGTGCGGCCGCTTTCGGTGACAATGACGTGCGTCTCGAAGCCTTCGCGGATTTCGGCGTTGGGGTTGACGATGTGCAGCATCAGGTTGGCGGCGTCGTCGCGCTGGTAGGAGGTGAGGTCCGGTCCGACGGCGCCCCCTTGGGCGTGCAGGGTGTGGCAGGCGGCACATTTGGCGGTGAAAAGTTTTTTCCCGGGGAGCGGATCACCGCGGCCGGTGCCGACGATCTGAAGCAGGCGGTTGATCTCGGCCTGCATCTCCTGCGTGGTGGCTCCCTGGACGTCGCCCCACAGTTGACGGACGAGCCGGTTGATGGCGTCGTCGTTGAGCAGCAGCAGTTGCCGCACGGTCGACCGCGGGATCGCCTTGCTCGGAATCAAGCCCTGGGCCACGGCGGCGAGCCATTGTCGGCTCCATTCGCGGCGGCTCAGCAGCAGCGTCTCCGCACTGTCGCGCAGTTCGTCTGGCAACGTCGCATAGCGCTTCACCACTTCGGCGCCGATCCGTTCCTCTGCGTAACCTTGTAACGCGGTCAGGACCGAGCGCGTGACCGCCTCGTTTTCCTTGCGGTCGAGCAACGCCAACAGCACGGGCACGCAGCGCGGCTGGCGGATTTCGCCCAGCACTTCGATCAATTCCAATCGCTGCTCGAGCGGGGCCTTGGGGTCTTGCACCACGGCCAGGGCCTGATCAATCGCCTCGGTTTTGCCCAGCCGGACGCCGAAGGCCAACGAACCGCCGCCGAGCTTGACGATTTCCCGCACGAGGTCGGCCGGCAGCCCCGCGCTGGAGCGGCCTTTGAAGGCTTCCTCGAAGCCTTTGAGAAGGATCCGTCCGTGCCGCGGTTCGGGAGCCAGACGGAACAACTCGGTGCAGGCGGCGAGGTCCTTTTGCGTGCCGGCCAGGGCGAAACGCTTCATCAGGCGGGCGAGGATCGTCCCTTCGGCCAGTTTCGTCCGCCACAGGGTCGAATCGCGCCACAGTTCGAGCACGGCCTCACGGTCTCGGCCGCAATTGGCCTCGATGGCCCACCAGAGCAACAGCGGCACGTGAATGTCGGCCGCGTCGTCGTCGTGCTGCAACAAGCCGCGAACGATCGGCAGGCCCTGGGCCGCCGGCAGACGCCGCGCCGACGCCGCCAATTGGCTCCGCACGAAAACGCTGCTCTCGCGGACCGCCAGGTCGCGCAACATGCCGGCCAGCAGGGGCGACACCTGCCGTTCGTCGCCCAGCAGGCGCACGGTCCAAGCCCGCACCGCCGCTTCGGGATGAACCAGCCCCAACATGGCAACGTCGCCGCTGAAGCCGCCGCACAGGTTGAGCGCCCACAAACACTCGAGAGCGAACGGTCCTTTGCCGTCGAGCAGCAGTTGGCGGAGCTTCGGAATGATCGTCGGATCGCGGCGGTCGCCCAGCAGACGCAGGGCCGTCTGCCGTGCCCAGCGGTTGTCGCTCTTGAGCACCTCGATCAGCTCCGTCGCCGACAGGGCGCCGAGGTCGGGCGGCTTGCGAAACCGGGCATCCCGGGCCGCGATCCGGTAGACGCGTCCCGTGTTGGGGTCGATCAGGCCTTCGTAGTGGCGCAAATGGGCGATGTGCTGCTCGTAGAAATCCGCGATGTAGAGCGAGCCGTCTGGCCCCGGCTTGATGTCGACGGGACGGAACCAGGCATCGCTGGTTGTCAGGATCGGCTCCAGGTCTCTGGTCTGGACCGACGACCGATCCGGCAGGACCTCGCTCATCATGACATGGCCCTGGAGCGGGCACACGGCGAAGAGCTTGCCGCGATATCGGGCCGGTAGACCGTCGGCCTCGTTGATGACGAAGGTGTGGCTGAAGCGTTGCGCTTTGTTGTGAGCCATCGCCTCGAAGAAGCCGAAGGCAAAGGGATTGGCCAGGACGCCGTGCTTGTCGAACCCTTTGCGATAATAGCCCCCTTGGACGTAGTGAAAGCCGCGGGTGTCGCCGCCGTTGTGGCCGGAAAAGATGCGGCCTAGGGAATCGATTTCGACGCCGAAGGCATTGCCGCCCCCCTCGGCGAAGACCTCGAAGATTTTCTTCTCCGGGTGGTAGCGCCAGACGTGTTGGCCGATCATTTGAATCGGCGCTTCCTTGACGCCGGGGCGGGTGATGTTGGCGCTGACCGTACTGCCGTGCGTACCGTAGAGCCAGCCGTCGACGCCCCAGCAGAGGCTGTTGGCCGTCGAATGGCAGTCTTCGATACCGAAGCCTTGGAGCAGGACCAGCGGCGGACCGGTGGGCTGATCGGCGTTCCCCTTCGTCGGATAGAAGAGCAGGTACGGCGGGTTGAGGACAAAGACGCCGCCGCGGCCGCGAGCGCACGCGGTGGCGATGTTCAGACCGGCGACGAAGACACGGTGCGTGTCGAAGACGCCGTCGCCGTCGCTATCTTCGTGGATGGTAATGCGGTCCTTGCCCGGAACATGGTGGGGCGGCGGCGGCGGCATCCGGTCGTACACCACGCGCCAGTACTTGTCGCGGCTGAGGATCTTCAGCCCCGCCGGATACGGATACTGCTCATAATTGACCACCCACAGGCGGCCCTTCTCATCGAAGCTCAACGACACCGGCTGCTTGACGAGCGGCTCGGCCAGCACCTGATCGACGCGCAGGTCGGCCGGTGTCACGAAGGTCGCAGCCGCCTCGGCCGGGGACAGCGGCCCTCGCCGCTCGCTTACCTTTTTCTCTTGCTCTTGCGCGGCCGGCCCTGCTGCCAACGACAACGATCCGACGACGACCAACAACCAATGCGCCTGCATGGAAACGTGCTCCGAAATCGGCGGGATTTACTCATCATATAACCGATCCGGCAGACCGCGGGGATTTCCCTCAGACGATCCCAACCGACGCTCAAGGCCGACGCGCAACGCCGTGCGGCGCCGAGCCGGCCGAGCGCGCACCGATCGCGAGGTGGCGGCGTCTTGCCCGCGCCGGCGCGGCCGCGCGCCGTTGGCGTGCGCAGCGGCTCATGCGGGCCTGCTTATGCTAAAATGGCGGCGAGCGCTGTCGCGACCATAGTGTGAACGACCCCCAAGGAACGGCCCCGGTGAAAGCAGTCTCCCGCACGCCGCCGAGCTACTTGCAAGTCGATGCCTTCCTGACCGGCTTCGTGGCGGCCTGCGCCCTGGGGACGGCGCTTCGCACTGGCGTCATCGACACGCTGCTGCGACTGCAACCCGTGGCACGCAAGAGCCTGGCCGATCACCTCGGCGGAGAACAAGACGGCCTGGACTTGCTCCTCGATCTGCTTGCCGCCAACAGCGTAGTGCAAGAGACGCCGGCCGGCGTCGAACTGACGCCATCGTTTCAATCGGTCCTGCCCTATCGTGATCTACTCGAAGCGAAGATCGACTTCGCGACGCTGGCGGCGCCCGACATCCTGGAACATTTTCCCGCCCTGATCAACGACCCGGCGGGATTCCAGCGCGCGTCGCGCATCTTCCGTCTCTTCAACTATCAGCATTGCTTTGACCCGACGCCGGAGAATCTTCGCCGTACCCGTGCGTGGATGCGCTTCACAACCGTCCTGACGCGCTACGAGGCGCAAGCGTGTCTGGCCGTCCATTCTTTCGACCGCTATGGACGTCTGCTCGACATCGGCGGCAACAGCGGCGAATTCGCCTTGCAGCTGTGCCGAGCGTGTCCGCGGCTCGAAGCCGTGGTATTCGATTTGCCGCTGGTCTGCGCGGTCGGCCGCGAGCATGTCGCGCCGGCGCCGGAAGCCGGGCGAATCCGCTTCGTGGCCGGCAGCGCCTTGACCGACCCGCTGCCGGGTGATTTCGACCTGGTCACGTTCAAGTCCATGCTTCACGACTGGCCCGAGGCCGAGGCGAAACGCTTGCTCACCCGCGCCAGCCAGGCCCTGACGCCGGGCGGAACGATTCTGATTTACGAACGCGGACCGTTCCGGGTTCCCACCGCCGGCGTCCCCTTTTCGCTGCTGCCGATGTTGCTGTTCTTTCGGTCCTTTCGCCCGCCGTCGTTCTATGAGGAACATCTCCGCAACATCGGCTTCCCTGTGGTCGAGACCCAATGGCTGAACTTGGAGTTGCCGTTTTTCTTGGTGACGGCGAAGCTGGGTGGTTGGTGAGACGGTCCGCGGCGACGTGGCACGCAGCATCGGCGCCGGCAGCCACCAGACCGGCAACTTCTCTCGTCGCTTGGCGTGCGACGCCGCCGATGCCGCCCGTCGTTCCGCGGCCGGTCGTGCGCCACCGGCGCGGCCGGCCCGCACGGCGCGATGGTGCACGGCTCGGTTCATCGGCCAAGGCTGTTCGATTGCGGCGCAAGTGTTGTTTTTCGAACGAGCCGAATCGGTTTCCGACCGCCGCGAAAGGACTTATGACACCATCGAACAGCCGTGCATCAGCGGCGACTGTGGTTGGGCTGGGCTTGTGCCCCGGCCG
>JANWVS010000430.1 GCA_025056835.1 Gemmataceae bacterium
AAGTCGGAGTGCTCCAGGTCACGTCGCAGCGCTATCGTGATCAAGCACGTAACCGACAGGACTGCCTTGACAAGCTCGCGGACATGCTTCGTGCTGCGCTCCGTTGGCCCAGGATTCGTAAGAAAACTAAGCCGTCGCGCGGCGCCCGGTTAGCTCGTCTCAAGGAAAAGAAGCATCGCAGCGCCCTCCTCAGTGCTCGCCGACCGAGGGCGGACGAGTAAGCGGTGCTTCGCTCTGCCACGCCGGCAACCCAGCACAAGTGGATTCCATGGCCTCGAACTACCGCCTCTCTGATCCCGAAAGCGTCCCTTCGCCCGCCCTGTTATTCTTCAAAGATGTCATTGGTCGCAATATCCAGCGCATGATCGAGCGTGCGGGCGGTCCAAGCCGCCTGCGGCCGCATTGCAAGACCCACAAGACCCGCGAGATCGTGCAGCTTCAACTAGCGGCAGGTGTGACCAAGCACAAATGTGCCACCATCGCCGAGGCGGAAATGCTCGCGGGGGTCGGCGTGCCGGACGTATTGCTGGCCTATCCGCTCGTCGGGCCGAACTGCGCGCGCCTGGCAAAGCTCGTCGCCCAATTCCCGGCGACGTCGTTCGCGACGATTGCGGACCACGCCCGCGGTGTCCAGCAACTGTCCGACGCCCTGTCCGCCGCTGGCCGCCGGGTGCCGGTGCTGCTCGACATCGACGTCGGTCAACATCGCACCGGTGTGCCACCAGGTGACGCCGCCGTGGCGTTGTACGAACAAATTGGCCGGGCAAACGGGTTGGTACCGGGCGGACTACACGTTTACGACGGCCACAATCATCAGGAATCGCTCGTCGATCGGCGCGTGGCTGTGACAGGATTTTTCGAGCAGGTGTTGACCCTGCGCGACGTATTGCACAAAAAAGGACTACCTGTACCGCGCCTGGTACTAGGGGGTACGCCGACGTTTCCCGTTTATGCCGAGTTGACGGCGACGTTTACAGACTGCGAATTGTCGCCAGGTACCTGCGTGCTCAATGACCACGGCTACGGCAGCAAATTTCGGGACCTGTGTGATCTTGAGCCAGCTGCTTTACTGTTGACGCGCGTCGTCAGCCGACCGACGGCGACGCGGGTCACTTTCGACTTAGGCTACAAGGCGGTGGCCAGCGATCCACCCGCGGGCAAACGTCTGGTGTTGCTCGATTTTCCGCCGCACGAACCGGTGCTGCACAACGAAGAGCACTATGTTGTCGAATGTGCCGAGGCCGATCGGTATGTCCCGGGCGACGTCGCCTACGCACTGCCGACGCACATCTGCCCGACGTCGGCCTTGCACCGTTTTGCCCAGGTCGTGGTCGAGGGCCGGGTCGTGGATCAGTGGGAGATCGTCGCTCGTGATCGGATGTTGACAATATGACAAACCGAGTCTGGATGGTGGTGGTCGTAGTCTTTTGTCTCGGGAGTTCCTTGGCCGTGTGCGCCCAAGAACGACCCAAAAGCCAACGGTATGTGCCGCAACCATACCGTACCGGGCGTTCCGTGGTGATGGCACCCAACGGCATGGTGGCGACGAGCCAGCCGTTGGCTGCGCAAGTGGGGCTGGATATACTCCGGCGCGGCGGCAGCGCAGTCGATGCGGCTATTGCCGTCAATGCGGCGTTGGGGCTGGTTGAGCCTATGTCATGTGGCATTGGCGGCGACCTGTTTGCCATTGTGTGGGACGCGAAGAGCAAAAAACTTTACGGTCTGAACGCCAGCGGCCGCTCGCCCTACAAGGCGACGCGCGAATTTTTCCGAAGCCAGGGCCTTAAGGAGATTCCGGAACACGGCCCGTATTCGTGGTCTGTGCCGGGGTGCGTCTCCGGTTGGGAAGAACTGTATCGGAAATTCGGTCGCTTACCCTTCAAAGAAGTTCTGGCCCCAGCGATCGCCTATGCCGAGCACGGTTTTCCTGTGAGTGAAAAGATTGCTGCGTCATGGGCGGCAGCGGCGCCGAAATTAGGCAAAAATTCTGAGTCAGCCCGTGTGTATCTGCCCCATGGAAAGGCGCCAAAGACCGGGGAGGTTTTCAAGAATCCTGCGCTGGCACAATGCTACCGCGAAATCGCCGCCGACGGCGCTGCCGCTTTTTACACGGGACGCATTGCCCGGGAGATCGTGGCCTACTCCGATCGGCAGGGGGGATTGTTCACGCTCAAGGATTTCCGCGACCACACCAATACCTGGGTCGAACCAGTCAGCACGGAATACCGTGGTTATCAGGTGTGGGAGTTGCCGCCGCCGGGGCAGGGCATTGCCGTGTTGCAAATGCTCAATCTCCTCAGCGGTTACGACTTACGGAAGATGGGACCGACCTCGCCGGACTATTGGCACTTGTTTGTCGAGGCGAAGAAGCTCGTTTACGCCGACCGGGCCAGGTATTATGCCGATCCCGATTTTGCCAAGCTGCCGACAGCCGAGCTGATCTCGATGTCCTATGCTCAGCAGCGACGCAAGTTGATCGACATGGCGAAAGCACGGATCGATCATCCGGCCGGTGACCTAAAGCTGGGCCGGTCCGACACGGTTTACCTTACAGTCGTCGATAAGGACCGTAACTGTGTTTCGCTCATTCAAAGCAACTTCCATGGGTTTGGTTCGCAGCACGCGCCGGCGTCGCTCGGCTTCGCCTTGCAAAATCGCGGCAATCTTTTCGCACTCGACGATACCCACCTCAATCGTCTCGAGCCGCACAAGCGGCCGTTTCACACCATCATCCCCGCGCTGGTAACCAAAGATGGTCAACCATGGCTGGTTTTCGGCGTCATGGGAGGTGACATGCAGCCGCAGGGACAAGTCCAGATATTGGTCAACCTGATTGACTTCGGCATGAACGTGCAGGAGGCCGGCGAAGCGCCGCGCATCGAGCACGTTGGCTCGCCGACGCCCACCGGCAAACCGGGAGCCGCGAACGGGGGTACGATTCTAGCCGAGGACGGCATCCCGGAGTCAGTCATCGCTGAATTGCGCCGCCGCGGCCATCAGGTCAAGACCGGTGTCGTCAACGGCGGCGGCTATCAGGCTATTCTCATCGATCCGACGACCGGCATGCTGCACGGAGGTTCAGAGTATCGCAAGGACGGCTGCGCGGTCGGATATTAACGACCGCGCCGATCGCAACGCGCCGGTCGAGTGTGCCGACTGTTCTCAGGACCACCAAGGCTCGTATTGGTGGGCGACGAAAGTGCGCCTTGCCAACGACAGGGACGTGCTCGATT
>JANWVS010000431.1 GCA_025056835.1 Gemmataceae bacterium
TCAAGCACGTCGTTCAATACCGAGCGCCCATCAGAATGAAATCGCTGACACGTTACGATCCTGCGAGCGGCGGTTACACCGACGCTGCGGACGAACTGCGCGTCGTGAACCTTTTGCTGCCTGCCGCGCTGATCGGACTGATGTTCATGGTCATCATGATCGGCGCCACGCCGGCCATGCACGGCATCATCGAGGAAAAAAGTCAGCGTATTGCCGAGGTCCTGCTCGGTTCCGTTACGCCGTTTCAGCTCATGGCCGGCAAAGTCCTCGGCGTGATCGGCGTTTCCTTGACGATGGCTCTGGTTTACCTCGGCGGCGGATACGTCGTGTTGGTGTACTACGGTTTCGCCGAACTGGTACCGTTGTCGATGCTGTTGTGGTTCGTGCCGATGCTTCTGTTGGCGTTGCTGATCTTTGGTTCGTTATTCATTGCTGTCGGCGCCGCGGCGACGGACGTCAAGGACACGCAAACTTTGCTGATGCCGATTATGTTGTTCGCCTGTTTGCCCTTTTTTGCGATGGGGCCGATCATGCAAGACCCAAACGGTCCGATTGCCCGCGTCTGCTCGTTTTTCCCGTTTGCTACGCCGATGCTGCTCGTGGCCCGCGAATCGGTGCCGCCTGGGGTGCCGTGGCCGGAGATGGTCGCCGGCATTATGGTCGTGCTGGCGACGGCCTGGCTGTGTGTCTGGGCCGCCAGTCGCATTTTCCGCATCGGCATACTGATGCAGGGCAAAGGGCCAAAGTTCAGCGATCTGATTCGCTGGGCCATCAAGGGATGAGCCAATCGCCGGCCGACGGCAGCCTAACTGCCAAAGTAGCCGGCCCAAGCCAGGTCGAGCACTTTCGGTGTCAGTTCGAACGGTCGATTGTGGAAACGGCAAATGTCCAGCGCGCGGTCGATCAAATCGCGCGGTTCGCACGCCCGCAACTCGCGGTCTTGTTCCTTGTAACGCTGGAGCACGCTGGCGATTACCTCGGGTGTGACCGTGGCCCCTTGTTTTTGGGCATACAAGGCGAAGATCTTGGCATATTGCTCCGGCGTCGGCGATCCCAGGTACAGCCGATACCCCATCCGCCGCAAAAACGCCGGATCGGTCACTTTTTCCGGACTCAGGTTCGTAGCGATGATGAGCACATGGCGCAGAGGCAGCATCAGCTTCTGGCCGGTGGAGAGTGTGAAGTAATCGACCTGATGCTCCATCGGCGTGATGAAGCGATTGAGGAGCTGGTCGGGCGAAACGCGTTCTCGGCCAAAATCGTCCACGAGAAACACACCGCCGTTGGCTTTAAGGTGCGGCGGGGCCTCGTAATACCGCAGCGCCGGGCTATAAATCAGGTCGAGCATCTCCAACGTCAATTCGCCGCCGACAACAATAAGCGGACGCTTGATGCGCACCCAGCGCTGGTCGATCATGGCGAGTTTGTCGGCCGGAAGTTCGACGCGATCATGGCATTGTTCGTCGTAAACGCGAATGACGGTCTTGCCGACACTGATGCAATAAGGGACCCAATAATCGCCTTGCAAGGCGTTGCGAATGGCGCGGCCGAGGCTACTCTTGCCGTTGCCGGGCGGGCCGAACACGAACAAGCTCCGTCCCGACGACACGGCGAGCCCCGCCATCTGCATGGCCTTGGGCGATAAAACCAGTTGCGACAGCGCCGCGGTCACATGCTCCGGCAGCACCGGGGGCATATTGTGGAACTGCCACCGCAGCATAGCAGCATAAGCCTCCAACCGGACCGGCGCCGGCCCGACATAGGTGCAAACTTCGAGCAACCGCAGGGCCAACTCCCGGCCTGACGGCGTGATGCGATACTGCGAACCGCCGCCGCCCGATTGCCACAACTCTTCGATATGCCCCTCGATGGCCAGTTCGCGCAACAACTGTTCCGCCAACGGCTGCGACAACTTGAGCTGCTGAGACACATAGCTCGTTGAGAATCGCGCTACGCCAAACGCCAAGCGAACGATTAAGTCGGTGAGTGTGCCATCCTCAAGATCAGCCGACGCGGTATCTTGCGGCGCCGTCGGTGCGATGATGTCGCCGGCGCGGTGCAGCCGCGGAAGATGCGGATCTTTCGTGGGTGCGTCACTGTCGCGGAAATCCATAGCTGATGGGACCCCAATAGGCAACTTCCTCTCGCAACCACGTCATTGTAGCGGAGTTCGCATCGGGCACGGCGGTAAATCCGACGGCGCCCATCGGTGGGCCACCGTGGTCCGCCCTCGCTTGGGTGACGAAGGATTGCGATTGCTCGGGATTCGAACCGACCGTATACTTTCTTAAGCCTCGTCGCGCGATGGGGCGATTTTCCACAACCTCCGGAAGCCTGCATGCACAATCACGATAAGCAAGGCCCATCGACATCGCTCTTCCGTTGGATCCATCGCTGGTTTGCCAGATCGCCACAGGTTCCTCAAGAGCCTCGCGAGCAAATTGACTGGGTTCGCGCTGTCCCCTATGCGTTGATTCACCTCGCTTGCTTGGCGGTCTTTGTCGTCGGCTGGAGTTGGTGGGCAGTGGGCACCGCCGGGTTCTTGTACGCCTTGCGCGTCTTCGCACTGACGGCTTTTTACCATCGTTATTTTTCCCATCGGTCGTTCAAAACGGGCCGAATCACGCAATTTCTCTTCGGTTGGATCGGTTGCACGGCCGTGCAGCGCGGCCCGCTGTGGTGGGCCGCTCATCATCGCCATCACCACATTCATTCCGACGACGAGCACGACCTGCATTCTCCGCGCCGCAAGGGAATCCTCTGGGCCCACATGCTCTGGTTTCTGACCCCTCGCGCGGAACGAACCAATCTGAGGATGGTTCCCGATTTAGCCAAGTATCCCGAGTTGCGCTGGCTCGACCGTTTCGACATAGTGCCGGTCGTCACCCTGGGCGCCGCCTTGTTCCTCTTCGGCGAACTATTGGCTGGGTGCAAAGCGGCGACCAGCGGTTGGCAACTGCTGGTGTGGGGCTTGTTCGTTTCGACCATCGCCGTCTATCACGTGACTTACCTCATCAATTCAGCGACGCATTTAGTCGGCCGCCGCCGCTTCGAAACCAAAGACGACAGCAAGAACAGCATGCTCCTGGCCCTGCTCACCTTCGGTGAGGGCTGGCACAACAATCACCACTACTATCCCAATTCGGTGCGACAGGGTTTTTACTGGTGGGAAATCGACATCACATATTACTTACTGCGGCTGATGGCGGTCTTCGGCTTGGTATGGCATCTAC
>JANWVS010000432.1 GCA_025056835.1 Gemmataceae bacterium
GGTGCCGGCGCTGCGCGAGACCACGGACGCATTCTTGGTGGCGGGTGTGGGGTTGGCGTTGTTGGCTTTCGGCTTGGTGTTGATTCCGATGTTCTTGCGATGGTTTCTCGGGTTGCGGCCGTTGCCCGCCGGCCCGTTGCGGGATCGTCTGAGCCGCACGGCCGCGCGCCTGCGTTTTCGCGTCAACGACATTCTGGTTTGGGACACGCAGCACAGCGTGGCCAATGCCCTGGTCACGGGGGTGGTGCCGTGGCTGCGCTACGTCGTGATTACCGATCGATTGCTGGAACAACTCAACGACGAAGAAATCGAGGCAGTCTTCGGGCACGAAGTCGGTCATCTCAAGCATCATCACATGTTGTTCTACATGATCTTTATCGTGATGAGTCTGCTGCTGCTGTCGGCATTGTGGAACGCCGCCGGGCAGTGGTTCCAAGGCGTGGTCAGACCGGAGTGGCTGCCGGTGCCGCTGTCTGGAGCGCTAGGGAGCGCGATCGGAGTGTGGTTCATCGTGGGCGTGGTGGCCCTGTATGTGGTTGTCGTGTTCGGCTGGCTGTCGCGTCGCTGCGAGCGCCAGGCCGACCTGTTCGGCTGCAAGACGGCTTCGGCTGATGCCCTGGTCAGCGCCTTGGAAAAAGTTGCCGACCTGAACGGGATGTCGCGCGATCGCCCGGGTTTTCTGGCGTGGTGGCAGCATTCGACGATTGCCGAACGGGTTCGTTTCATTCGTCAGTTGGCGAAAGAGCCGGAACTGGAGCGCCGCTTCCACCGACGTTTGGGCTGGATCAAATGGGGACTCACCCTCGGCATGATCGCCCTGGTCGTGTGGGTCGGCAGCACCTGGGGATGGCATTTCGCTTGGGCGTTGTGGTGAGGCGCCGGAGGCTGAGGATGGCGTCGCGGCCGGCGCCTGCTACAATGGCCACGGGACGCTCCAAACGCACGGGTGTGAGTCTGCCATCGTGAAGCGCCGCTGGCTCGCATTTGCCTTATTCTCGGCCGTTTGGACCGCGTTGCTGGTGATGCCTGGCACGGTGCACGATGAGATTCCCCTGGGCGAATTTCTGCGGTCGCGACGCGTCGTCCTTGCCAAATGCGTCCACGTCGGTTGTTATGCGGTGTTTGCCGTTCTCGCCGGGCGATTGCCCTTGGCTCTCGCCGGACGGCTGATGGTGCTCTATGGGTTGATGCTGCACGCAGCGGCGACGGAGTTCATTCAACTCTATGTCGTGCAGCGGAGCGGCTCGCTCAGCGATGTGCTTTTCGACGATCTCGGCATCCTGATCGGCCTGGCAGCGAGTTGGAAGTCTTGGACGAGGGAGGAGCCCAACTGAGCATGCACCCACCTGCTTGGCGAAGCATGAATCTCTTGGCCGGCATTGAGCGCGAGGCGGTCGTCGACGACGGCCGCATTGTCGTGTGGTTGCCCGGGCCGTGCGAAGGCAAAGCCCGCTGGTGGGAACGGGTGGGCAATGTCGCCGGCGCGCCGGTCTCGGAGCGTGAGGGCCTGTGCGCCACGCCGGCGACGCTGATCCGCGCCCGGCAGCAGCCCCGGGGACTGCTCGGGAAGGCCTTGTCTTGGTGGCGCCAGTCGGCCGGCGCGGCCGAGTGGCTTTTGCCCAACGGCGCCAAAGCGGAGCAAGTCGGGGAGCGCGTCACCGATGTGCTGCTCGCGTGGACGGAGGATAGCGAACCGTTGCAGGAGTCCCGGGTACGCGAACGTTGGCCGACCGCGCAGCGGATTCAGCGCTTGGGAAGCCATTTGTTTCTCGTCACCGGGGTCCAGCTTGCCGCAGCGCCGCCGCCTCCGAAGCTGCCGCCGGGAACTCCTGTCGAACAGGCCGCCTATTTGGTCGATTGGGCCAGGAAATCGGGAGACCGCCGGCGGGAGGCGACCGCCCTGACCGACTTGGGCGTCGCTCTGTTGCGGGCCAACGAGCCCACCAAAGCCGTGGCGGTGCTGCACGACGCCTTGGCCATCGCCCGCGACCAACAAGACCTTCAGACGGAGAGCGACGTCCTCGGCAACCTCGGGCTGGCGCACGTCGCCCTCAAAGACGCCGGCCGCGCCTTGGAATGCTTCCAACGCCAACTCGACCTGACGCGCGATACCGGCGACCACTACGAAGAGAAAATGGCCCAAACCAATTTAGGGCACCTCTACGCCGCCTTGCGCGATCACGCCAACGCTCTCGCCGCCTACGATCAAGCCCTCGCCTTGGCCGAGGCGCTGGCAGACGAAAATCACCAGGCGGAACTGTTCTGGGCCCAAGCGATTCAGTATGCGGAGCTGGGGCGTTCCGCCGAGGTGGAAACGCTCGGTCGGCAAGCGATTGCCTTGTTCACGAAATTGGGCAATCCGCAAGTCCACCAGCTGGTCGAGGCCTTGGAAAAGTTTCGCCAGGACGCTGCCCAGGTGCCGTCGTTGGCTGGCTTCGATCCGCAAACCGGCCAGCCGCTCGGCCTGCTCTTTGGCTCGTGGAATGTCGGCACCGTGGCGGCCACGCCAATCCCCGCCGCGACGCCCCCGTCGGCACCAAGCCTGATGCGCATGGCCTACACCGCCGTGACGTCGTTGGCGAAATTCGTCGGCGCCGGCATGACGACCGTGGCCCCCGCGGTGCAACATAAGCGGCTACAAACCTGTGCCGTTTGCGAGCATCACACGGGACTGCGCTGTAAGCTGTGCGGCTGCTTCACCCACCTCAAAAGCCTTATGCCGCACGAACGCTGCCCGATCGCTAAATGGCCCGCGTAAGGATCGCAATGGCCCGCGTAGGAAGGTTGTCATCATCGGCTCCTGCTAGGAGAAGGCCATGGCCGCAGACACGTACACTGGTCCGCTGGAACAAGTCGACGCCTGTTGTTGGCGGATACCGAAGTCGTACAAGGCTGGCATGCGCGTCGACGGCCTGATCTTTGCTAACGAACATTTGCTGGAACAATTGCGCAAGGACCAGGCGTGCGAGCAAGTGGCCAACGTCGCCTGTTTGCCCGGCATCCAAGTCGCCAGCCTGGCCATGCCCGACATTCACTGGGGCTACGGCTTCCCGATCGGCGGCGTGGCGGCAACCGATCCCCGAGAAGGCGGCGTCATCTCCCCCGGCGGCATCGGCTACGACATCAATTGCGGCGTCCGCCTGATGCGTTCCAACCTTTACTATCGTGACGTGAAGCCTCACCTCCGCCAGCTGGTCGATACGCTGTTCAAAAACATTCCCACGGGCGTTGGC
>JANWVS010000433.1 GCA_025056835.1 Gemmataceae bacterium
GAGCCGTTCATCACAACGCGTTCGCAGGTGTTTCGCCTTCAGGCGGTGGGAAGTTTCGACGACGGCGGCCCCGCGGCCCGTGTGGAAGCCGTCGTCGATATCAACGGCGGGCGGCCGCGCATCCTGCTGTGGCGGGACTTGACGGAACTGGGAACACTGCGAAGCAAATAGCTGGGGAGGCCCAACGTGGCACGCTGGTTGGCCATCGACTGGGATCACGATCAATGGCGGGTTGCAATGGTCGTCGCCGCGCGCCAGCGGCTGGCGGTCGAGAAGACGATCGAGGTACCGCTGGCGGAGCCGTTGACGCCGGCCAACGGCGAAGCGCTGGGCCGCAAACTCCGCGACGAACTGAAAGCGGCGGGGGTGGCGCCGGCGCCGTTGCTCGCTTGCGTGGGCCGCGATCGCGTCGTCATTAAGGAGCTGCGGTATCCGCCCGTCCCGGCCGCCGAGGAGCCGGCGCTGGTGCGCTTCCAGGCAGCCAAGGAATTGAGCGAGCAAGCCGACGATGTCGTTCTCGATTATGCTCCGCTTTCGCCTGCCGATCAACCCGGCGAACGGCAAGCCCTGGTCGTGGCGCTCAAGAAAGCCACGGCGACGGCCTTTCAGGCCCTGGCCCGCGGCCTGGGAGTGAAACTGGTGGGGCTGACGACGCGGCCGCAAGCGCTGCTGGGGGCCGTGGCACGCGCCCAAGCCCTGGGCCGGGGACCGACCGGCGACACCTGGGCCGTCCTCGCGATCGGCACCCGCTGGGCCGAGTTGTCGATCCAGCACCAGGGGCGCATCGTCTTCTCGCGCTCGTTGGCACGGGGCAACGGCTTGACCGCGGAAATCAAGCGCAACCTTCAGGTGTTCGCGGCCACCAACCCGGCCGTGCCGACGCCCGACCGACTGCTGCTGACCGGCCAGCGCGACGCCGACTTGGGCGAACGCCTGCGCGAAGGTCTCGGTCTGGAGGTGCAAATCCTCGACCCCTTGCTGGAGGGGGAGTCGGCCGGCGGCGACACCACGATCTGGTCCGCGGCGGTGGGCGTGGCGTACCTGTGGTGGCGGCACGCGGCCCTGCCGATCAATTTCGCCGCTCCCAAGCAGCCCCGCGCCGCTGTCGACACCGGCCAACGCCGCAAATGGGTGCTGGCCCTTGGCGCCGCGGCAGCACTCTTGGCGTTCTATGCCGGCAGCCAACTCGTGTTGAGCCGCTACCAACGCGAGGTCGCCGACCGCCGAGAAGAGCAGCTCAACCTGGAGACGACCTTCAAGAGAATGGCCCAAGACAAACTCGATGTCGAGGCCTTGAAAGAATGGCATGAAACCGGCGTGTCGTGGCTGGATGAATTGTACGACCTGGCGGCACGCTTCCCGATTCTGGTCGGGGTGCGCCTCAAGAACCTGACGGCCGAAACCGCCGCCAAGCGCCCCACCAAGGACGCCCCGATCGGGCACCTGTCGTTTACCGTCGTGGCCAAAGCGACGCAAGAGGCGGAAATTCACAAGCTCCTGGCGGCCCTCAACAGCGACAAACACCTCAAAGCGGTGATGCGGCAGCAGCCGGCGGGCGAAGGGACGCTGGAGTACCTCTTCAAGGTGGACATCAGTCGGCAAGAGCCGTCGCGCTACGCCACGGTCTTGTCGCCGCCGCCGCGGTTGTATGTCGCTCCCACCGCCGCCGACCCCGCCGAAACGACCGAGCCGATGCCGGACACTCCCGCCAACGACGACCCGGGCGAGAAAGGAGGCGGCCAATGACCGTGCGCGAACGCAACCTGTTCGTGGTCCTGGGGGCGTCGATCGGCGTCGTCCTGCTCGCGGTCGGTTGGTACGCCTATTTCTGGGAGCCGCTGCAAGCCGCCCAGCGGCAGATTGCCGACTTGAACGACGAGATCGACAAACAGCGGCACAAGATCATTCAGGTGCAACAAGAACAAAAGCGGCTGGCCAAGTACAAGGCGTTCAGCCTTTCGGCCGCGAGCGATCAGGCGGAATCGGAGTATGTCACGTTTCTGGGGCCGTTGCTCAAGAAATGCGGTCTGACCGTCGACGTCTTGTCCGGACCGCCGCCGGGGTCGATCAAGGCCGTGCCGACTCAAGGCAAGAAGGCCGCGCACGTGACCTTGACCTTCAACGTCATCGCCCGGGGGGACTTGAGCAGCTTTGTCAAGACGCTGGAAGAGTTGCGGCGTGCGCCGGTGACGCACCGTGTCAGGAGCTTCGCGCTCAATCCCGCGGAGGGGGCCGGCAAAGACTCCGGCAAGCTGAAAATCTCGATGACGATCGAGGCCATGGTGGTCAACAAAGCGGCACCGGCCAACCCCTACCTGCACGACAAAGACAATCGGCTCGTGATTCTGGAGACGCTGGCCGGTCTGTTGCGCGCGCCGCTGGGCCTGGCCCAAGGCCCCTGGAAGGCAGTCCGGGCCGCCAACCTGGCCATCGCCGCCAAGGAAAGTCAGAGTGCCCGCGACTACGCCGCCATCCGCCACCGCGACGTGTTCGTCGGCGGCAAGCCCTACATTCCGCCCAAGCCTGTGGAAATCGTCCAACGCGAACCGCCGCCCCCTTCGGGTCCCGAGGATCCCGGTTTCGACGTGTTCGACTACGTTCGCCTGGTGCACACCAGTCCCATGACCAATGAAGCCTGGCTGCACAATCGAATCTATCACGAGCCGGAGATGCGCATCCGACCCGCCAAGCCGGGGTACCAGATCTTCCAGATCAAGTCGGAGGACCGGGTCTGGACGCTCCTGCGGGCCAAGGCGCTGCGCGTCGATCAGCGCGAGTTGTACTTCCAGGTCGGCTACAAGGTCTATCGCTTTCCGATTGGCGCGACCCTCTCTGAAGCCCTGCGCCGCTCCTTGAGCGATGAGGAGGTGGAACGGCTCAAGCTCGATACGTTGTTCGACGAGGAATTTGCCGAGGAATCGGAAGCCAAAAACAGAAAGACGCCGCCCCAGGGGAAGACGCCGAGCAAGTCGAAATAGGCGTCGGCCGCGGCGTGTTCGCAGCCAGGCAAGGCATCGGCTGGCAGCGCGGACCGCGACGGCCCACGCCGTGGCGGCCGTTCGCTCAGCCCGGCGCGTCGGTCGAGGCGGCGGCGTGGTCGAGGATGTAGCCGGCGGCCTTGGCCAGGTCGTCGGCCACGGGCCAGCCGGGGCCGAGGACCGCGAGGGCGGGGGCGATGTCGTGGCCGGTGCGCACCAGCACGCCGC
The DNA here is from genome assembly GCA_025056835.1 of Gemmataceae bacterium. Classification (GTDB taxonomy): domain Bacteria; phylum Planctomycetota; class Planctomycetia; order Gemmatales; family Gemmataceae; genus JANWVS01. Next base: position 3,207 of record JANWVS010000433.1, read on the forward strand.
CGCGGCAGCCG
>JANWVS010000434.1 GCA_025056835.1 Gemmataceae bacterium
ATCGGTGTTCGTGAGAATGACGCCGCTGACGGTGGTGTTGAGATCGACGCGCTGGGCTTGCGGGACGTCGTCGTTGCTCTCCTTTTCGAGGACTTCGGTCTGATCGCCGACGACGAAGGCGCGGGGATTGCTGATGCCGGCCTTGGTGACGACACGGAGATCGTGGAAGCCGAGCGGGGCTGAGGCGGGTAACGTGACCGCGAACTTCTGGTTGAGGACGGGGCCGGGGGGCGCTTTGCCGCCGCCTTTTTTCATCGGGTTGGGCGGGGCCGTGTCCGCGGACAGAACTTCGACCTTCGCCCCCGGAAAGCTGAAGTAAAGCCCCTCGACGTTTTCCAACCCCTGACCGGTGACGGTCACCTCGAACGTCGTGCCGGGCTTGCCGCCCGTGGGTGCCACGGCGGTGATGCGCGGCGGTTGCGGACCGGTTTGGCCGAAAACGACGGAGGCCGCCGCCACCCAGGCCGCGACCGTGCCCAGCAAGCGCTTGCCCATGTCCATCCCCCCCTTCGTTGGGCGATGCTCGCGTTGCCCTTGGTTTCGTGCTGCCGTTAGCCTATCTGGACCCAAGGCGGATCGGCAACGGCATTCTTCTCTTCCGCGGCACGTCGCATACACTGCACGGTATCCCCGCGCAACCCGGAGACCACCATGCAGCAGCAACTCGATTGGCTCAAGAAGAACGACGCCGAACTCATCGCCCAACTGGCTCGGCTCGTGGCGATCCCGAGCATCAGCACCGACGGTGCCCATCAGAAGGAAATCCAGCAAGTGGCGGAATTAACCTGCGAGCAGATGAACGCCGCGGGGCTGCACAACGTCAGCATCCTCAAATCGGGCGATTCGAACCCGTATTCGTACGGCGAATGGCTGGGAGCGCCGGGTAAGCCGACCGTCTTCCTGTATGCCCATCACGACGTTCAGCCGGTGGCCGGATTCGAGCACAAGTGGCTTTCGGACCCGTGGACGCTGACCGAGCGCGACGGCCGGCTCTATGGCCGAGGAGCTGCCGACGACAAGGGCGCCATCACGGTGCAATTGGGGGCAATCGCGTCGTACCTGAAGACGGTCGGTTCGTTGCCGGTCAACGTGAAGATGTTGGTCGAAGGCGAGGAAGAGGTCGGCTCCCGCAACCTGGCCGGGTTCTTCAAGGAGCACAAGCAGAAGCTGCAATCCGACGTCATCGTCGTGTGCGACACGGAGAATATCGAGACCGGCCGGCCGAGCATCACTTATTCGCTGCGGGGCATCGTCGCCTTGCACATCGAAGTCGTCAGCGGTGAGAAGCCGGTCCACAGCGGCCTGGCCGGCGGCATGCTGGCCGACGCGGCGCTGGCGCTGAACGTGCTTCTTTCCCGGTTGTATTGGAAGAACGGCAAAATTCCGATTCCCGGCTTTTACAAGAAAGTGCGCAAGCTGACGCCCAAGGAACGGCGTGCGTTTCGCAAACTGCCGGGCAACGACAAGACCTGGCGGCGCGACTTCGGCGTCTTGCCTGGCGTCAAATTCGCCACGAAAAAAGGGCTGCATCCTTACGAACAGACGTGGCGGTGGCCATCGATCACCGTCATTGCTCAGGAGGCCAGCTCGATCAAGAACGCTTCCAACCAGGTCTTGCCGCGCGCCGAGGCGATCGTCAGCTGCCGGATCGTCCCCGACCAAGACCCGGACAAGGTGTACAAACAGCTTGCCAAGACGTTGTCCGCCGATCCGCCCTGGGGCGTGAAGGTCAACATCAAGCCGGCCGGCTGTGTTTCGTGGTGGATGACCGACCCCGAGGGACCGGCCTTCGAGGCGGCACTGGCGGCACTACAAGCGGGTTACGGTGTGCCCCCCGTGGCGATCGGCTGCGGCGGGTCGATCGGCTTCGTCGGACCGCTTTCCGAACTTTTTGGCGGCGCCCCGGCGCTGCTGCTGGGCATCGAAGACCCGCGGACCAACGCCCACGCCCCCAACGAAAGCCTTGATGCCGGCGACTTCCGCAAACTCACCGCTTCCCTGGCCCACCTGTTCCACAATCTCGCGACGCTTAATCGCGACTCTGGATGAAGATGCGCAGGATGTAGTAGAACAGCAAGGCCAGCGACGCGAACAACTCCAGCGCCGCGCCGACGTACTGGTCGGTCCGGTAGTGGTGCAGCACGTTCGAGGTATCGTACAGGATGAACGCGCTGGCCAGTACGACCATCACGAACGAGAATCCCAATCCCAACCCGATCGGGAAGAAGATCGCCGCGATGATGAGGCCCATCAGCAGGAATCCCGCGATCGACAGGATCGGCCCCAGGAAGGAAAAGTCCTTGCGGGTGACGAAGACCGAGACCGTCAAGCCGCCGAAGACGCACAACGTCATGATGCCGGCCTGCGCGATCAGGTTCGGGTCGCCGATGCGGTAGCGGGCCACGTAGAGGATCGGCACGAAGATCAGCGCCTCAAACAGCACATACAGCGCCAGGCCGAGATACTGCATCGCCAAGCTCGTGCTGGCATGGGCCCAGTAGCGGGCCAAGTAGCCGCAACCGATGAAGGCCGCCAGCAAAATGAGCAGGCTGAGCGGACTGCCGAAGACCGTCATCATGAAGCGCGTCAGGTCTTCTTGCGGCAGCAACGTGAAGAAAGCGGTCAGCAGGGCGGTAAAGGCTAACACGGCACCCGCCAGGTGGGCGTAGGTGCGTTGAATGAAAATAGCCCGCTCGCTCCGTTCCGCTTCCATGGCAATCGGAGCGTCGTACCCGTAACCTTCGAGTTCATATTCGTATCGCGCCATACTTGCTCTCCCGTGAATGTGAGAACTCAGTTTGTCGATGCCCCTCAATTTTATCCCGACCGGCGCGCTGAAACAAGGCGGCATCGGCGGCGCCATTGCCCCAGGCCTTTCCCGTGCCGCAGGCCGCCTATTTGCGATTGGGGTGCAGGATCTCCTCGATCTCCTTGCGGCAATCTTGAAGGTGGATGCGCGTCATCGGGTCCTGGGTTCGGGAATAGGTGACTTCGATGCGGCCCAACAGATCGCGCAAGGCTGCTCGGCCCACGGCGCGAAGGTCGGTGTTGCGGCCGGCCGTGCCGTCGTCGCCGAGGATGGGGAGCGGCTTGGGTGCGGCCTCGCCGGGCGCGATCTCGTTTTTGAGGATGTCCAGGTAGGCGCGCTGCAAGGCGCGGCGGCAGGCGTCAATCTTGGGACTGTCCTGGCGCAACTCGCTCCAGATGCCGTCCTG
>JANWVS010000435.1 GCA_025056835.1 Gemmataceae bacterium
CATTCGCGAGATTTATAGCATCGAGTTTTTCCGCACTCCGTGGGTCGTTGAGGACATCGCCTTGGTCGTTCACGGCAAGTGACCCAGGAGGTGGCGGGTCGTGTCGTTGCTACTCGATCTGCTCGCCGAGCAGGCGGGCGACTTCAAAGCAATCCTTATCGCCGCGGCCGGAAAAACAGATGACGACCACGTCTTCATGGCTGCGTTGTTTTGCTTGCCGCACCCCTTCGACGATCGCATGGGCCGTCTCTAAGGCCGGCAGGATTCCTTCGAGCTTGCTGCACAAGGAAAAACCTTCCAAGGCCTCGGCGTCGCTGACGCTGGTGTAATGGACTCGTTTGGTGTCCTTCCAATAACTGTGTTCGGGACCGACGCCGGGGTAGTCCAGGCCGGCGGAAACGGAATGGACCGCTGCGGTCTGGCCGTCGTCGTCTTGGAGGACGTAGCTGTACGAGCCATGAAGGACGCCCGGGGCGCCGCGCCCGAGCGTGGCGGCATGGTCGCCGGGGTTGGGGCCACGGCCGCCGGCCTCGACGCCGACCAGCTCGACGTCGTGATCGCCAATGAAGGGATAGAAGATGCCGGCCGAATTACTGCCGCCGCCGACGCAGGCCACAACCACATCCGGCAGCCGCCCGATTTGCCGCCGGCATTGCTCCTTGGTTTCTCGTCCGATTACCGCTTGAAAATCGCGGACCATCGCCGGAAAGGGATGAGGACCGACCACGCTGCCGATGATGTAATGCGTGTGGGTGACGGTTGCCATCCAGTCGCGCAGCGCTTCGTTGATAGCGTCGCGAAGGGTGCGGCTGCCGCTTTCGACGCTGACTACGTCGGCCCCGAGGGCCTTCATCTTGAAGACGTTGAGTCGTTGGCGGCGCACGTCCTCGGCCCCCATGTAAACCTGGCAACGAAGGCCGAAGAGCGCCGCCGCGGTCGCCGTCGCCACGCCATGCTGACCGGCACCGGTTTCGGCAATGACCCGCGGCTTGCCCATGCGCCGCGCCAACAGGGCCTGACCGATGCAATTGTTGATCTTGTGCGCCCCGGTGTGATTGAGGTCTTCCCGCTTGAGATAAATCCGCGCCCCGCCGGCGTGCTGAGTCAGCCGCTCGGCAAAGTACAATGGCGACGGTCGACCAACGTAATGCTCGAGGTAATAGTGAAATTGCCTCTGGAATTCCGGATCGTCGCGGGCCTGCTCATAATGGTCCGTGAGTTGCCGGAGGGCGTGCATCAAGGTTTCCGGCACATAGCGTCCGCCATAGGGTCCGAAACGGCCGTGCTGGTCGGGAAGAGCGGGCGCGGCGGTCATCGACATGGAGGCGTCCTCAGGGTTGGCCATTGGTATTATAAGATCTGTGGAGGACAGCGACGGTGCCGGAACTGCCAGAAGTGGAAACGGTCGTGCGGGACCTACGGTCGCGGCTGGTCGGTCGACGATTGGCAGCGGTGCAACGCAGCTCCCAAGCGCTGCGGCACCGCTGGCGGGCGCGGTGGAACGCCGACCTCATCGGCCGACAGGTGCGCGGCATCGAACGCCGCGGCAAGTGGATCCTCATCGATCTGGATGGCCCTTGGCTGGTGGTCCACCTTGGCATGACCGGGCAGTTCGTCGTCGAACCGGCGGCAGCGCCGCGCCACGAACACACGCACTTGACCGCCTTGCTCGAACCGGGCGACGACGAACTGCGCTTCCGCGACGTGCGCCGCTTCGGCAGCGCCGTCGTCTATCCCGATCGGCGAGCGGTCGAGGATTTCCTCGCGCGGCAGCGGCTCGGCCCCGAGCCGTTCGCCCTCGACCCCGCCTACTGGCGGGCCACTTTGCAAAAGACCGAGCGCAGCTTGAAGGCCATTCTGCTGGACCAACGGGTGCTTGCCGGCGTCGGTAACATTTATGCCGACGAAGCCTGTTTCGAAGCGCGGCTGCGCCCTTGCAGGCGCGGCAGCGACCTGACGCCGCGCCAAGCCGAAGTACTGCGCCGCGCGATCGCCGCGGTGCTGGAGCGGGCCATTGCCCGGCGCGGCTCGTCGATCCGCAATTACATTGGCGGGTCAGGGTTGCGGGGCGAGTATCAGCAAGAGTTTCGCGTTTACGGCCGGGCGGGCCAACCGTGCCACCGCTGCTCAGCCGTCATCGAGCGCATCGTCTTGGCCGGCCGGGCGACGCACTTCTGTCCACGCTGTCAACGATGATAACTTGGGCGCCGAAAAATCGCGGCGCAGCGGCGGGCACGACGCTCGCGGCGTGGCGGATCTGTCTCCCTAGCCTTTGCCGCATCGGCGGCTCGAGACGAACAGCCGACGTCGATCACGTCACGAGCGGAGCGCGAAACGCCGTAGCGGGATAGGCCGGCGCCGATGTACAATGCCCGCATGTCGTACCGTGCCTTCAAACGTCTGCTTGGCGAGACGAGTCTCGAACGCAAGTGCCGATTCCTCCTCGGTGCCGGCATCCTCGTCTTGATCACGCTCAGCTTTGGGTTTTATTCGGCTCAGACGGAGCGATTGGCCTACGAGCAAGCGACCATCGCCTGCCGTCTGCTCGTCGCTCCCATCTTGAAGAGTCGGCACGCCAACCTCACGGAACCCCAGAAGCTCGACGATCTCTTTGCCGGAGTCACTCCCAAGGAATCCGGCAAGGAAGACCGCCAGGATCCGCAATATCAAATCTTGCACGAGAACAAGTCTGGCTTGGAGCCTTACGAACGCGACTTGTTCAAGGAGTTTGCCAAGCCCGACTGCGAGCGGATTGAAGACAGCAACGTCCGCGCTGCCGACCAGGCAATTTTGTACTACGCGCCGTTGCGCGCCGCTCGCGGCTGCTTGGTGTGTCACGGCGATCCGGATTTTGCCAAAAAGCACAATCTCGCGGTAGTCGGCGAAAACGACCTGATCGGCCTGATCCGTATTCGGATGTCGACCAAGGCGATTGAAGAAGGGGTCCATTGGAACCGCGCCATCTTGATGGCCATTGCCCTCGGCACCGCCGTCCTCATCATGACCGGCAGCTGGATCATCGTTCGCTACATCATCGTCAAGCCGGTCAAGCACCTCAAGGAAGTTTCCGATGCCATCTCCGCCGGCGAATTGAATGTGCGCAGCGAAATCCAGACCGGTGACGAATTCGAAGATCTCAGCTATGCCTTCAACCGCATGTTGCGCACGCTCGTGAGCATGCAGGACCAGTGGCGCAAGGTCAACGCCGACCT
>JANWVS010000436.1 GCA_025056835.1 Gemmataceae bacterium
GCGGTTGATCTTGAAATCGAAAACGCCGGGTCGAATGAGATGACAGCCAGCACAGTTGAAGTTGTCGAGCACCTGCCGGCCCTTGACTTCAGCGAGGCGATCGCCAGTCGGCTGATTCGTGCTCTTGAGCGGCACTTGCTCGGCGACTAGACCAAGAATGAAGGTCATCACTGCCTCGCGAGCGTCAGCCTCTTCTTTGTACTGACGTGCTTCAAAGTCGCGTGCCGATTCCCCCGGTTTTTTGCGGAGGCGAGCGAAGCGGAATTGAGGCATCCGAGCGCGGTCGTCCCAAGTCCGAATGCGCAGATAATCGTAGCTCCGCGGATCCACGAGCTTCTGGTGCAGATAACCTTCCCGGGAACGATGATGATGTTCGAGCAGGTCGGCAAAGAATTTGTCATAGGGTTCTTTGCCGTCCTTGTCTTTGGCAGCGATCGGCTTACCGTTGGCGTCGGTAAGACTATCGACGATGTGGTACTTCTGCTTGACGAAGTTGGCGATGTCTTCGAACGCTAAGCGATCGGCCGGCTTCTTGCCCCAATCGTTGAGTCCGACGCCGATGGGTTTGAGATTTTCCAGACCCGGTATGTCGTGACAGGCAAAACAGCCGAGGCGCGCTACCGCTTTTTTGCCGACGTAGCGTACCAAGGCATCGTCGTTGAAGTTGTTGGCAAGGTATTGCTCATCCTTGGGCAGGTCGTTGATCACGGTGGGTGAGAGCTTCTGGCCTGCGAGCAATTTGTTCATATCGGTCTTGGAAAGAATACGGACCAGATACACCCGCGCGAGATTCTTGAGGGTTTCCGCGCTCGGGCGCTCGGGCACCGGCTGGGTCCAGCCCTCGCCCAGGTCTTGCGACTTCTGGGCCAAGAGCCACGAGGCGATGTCGGCGGCCTCGTGCGGAGTCAGATGGGTGATCGGCATGCGCGTGCGCGGGCTGTGCGCCTGAGGATTAAGGATCCAGCTCGTCAACCACACCCGGGCGTTAGTGACGTCGGGACGGGCCAGCAAGTGAAGCAGTCTCTCTTCGGCTTGTTGATAGTCGCCGACGGTCTGGGCATGTTTTTGCTTGGCGGCCTCGAGATTCTTTTGGGCTTCGTCCAAGTCCTTCTTGAGCTTGTCCTTGCTATCCGCTTGGGCTTTCTCCAAGTTGCTTTTCGCGAGGTCGTAGGCCCCTTGTGCTTCGGTAAGTTCCTTGTGAGCAGCGGCGAGGCGTTTCGCCGGCTCTTGCCGCCGCCCCTTGGCTTCCGCCAAGCTTTGTTGCACGTCGGCGCTCAGGAACTTGTCCGGAATTTGCGAGAGATTCGGTCCAAATTGGGCGTCGCTTACCGCGGCGGGCACAGAAATGGGGAGGTATCCCTTGCGCACAACGCCGTGTTCGTCAGTGGCGGTGCCCGCGTGACTGTGACAGGCCAGACAGCCGCGCTCGGTGAAGAGCAATCGCCCTTGGTCGGGGTCGCCGGGGTAGCCGTTCGTCGGATCGATCAACAAAGGTGTAGACCTTAAGGCGATGCGGCGTTGGGCGGCTTCGAGGCGCGCTTTATCGGCGTCGTCGAGTTTGTTTTTCGCTTGCAGTTCTTCGACGAGTTTCAGGTCGGCTTGAGCCTTGGCTGGTCCGTCTTTTTCGGCCAGTTCTTGATGGGCCGTTTTGATGTCGGTCAGATGTTGCTTGCTGACCTCCAGCAGGTATTCGGCGATGGCCCACATTTCAGCATCGGGAAATGATTTCTGCTCATCGGGGAGGAATTTGGGGTCGTTGTTCGACAGGCCATAAAAATGAGGCATCTTGGTATCGGGGCGAAAATCGCGCGGAGCACGGAGCCATTTCACCAGCCATTCCGCTTTGGGGATTTTCTCAGAAAGCCGAGCCAAGCTCGGCCCGACTTTGCGCAGCCGGCCGGGCGCCGTGTCGGGATCGCTGAGAATTTTCGTTCGCTCCAGCGGCGACAACATTTCCAACGGCGGCGACGGCTCGAGGCGCAGATCGGGACCGATGTCGCGTCCGCCTTTGCGTCCATGGATTTCATGGCAGCCGAAGCAACCGAATTCACGGATCAAGTGGTAGCCGCGGAGCAATTTCGGCGCCTCCACGCGCCCGTCCGCGGAATAGAGATCCGTGATTTCATAGTGACACTTCAGACACGAGGATTCCGTGAACCGCTGCGGCAGCATCGGAAAATCCCACATGTGGTTGAGTTCCCAACCGTGTTCGGCGACCCAACGTTCCTTGGCGCGCGGATCGTCGGGCGTGTGCGAGGCCAGCGCAAAACTGGTAGCGCTGCCCTGACCGTAATGACACGCCGAGCAGCCAAACTTCTCCATGGGATGCTTGCTCGTGCTGCTCACGAAGAGATCCAGCCGCGGGTGGGCAGCGAACGCCGCGATGCGGGCTTCGGTCAACTGACTCTTCGGCAGGCGAAACAACTCGAGCTGATCTGGATCGGGAATGGTCTGCGCCTCCGGTAAGCCTTCCAAGGTTTGTTTCCGTTTCAGCAACAACGTGCGGGCCTGAGTGAGTTTTCCTTCTTGGGCCGACGTGGTGTCGACAAGGCTGCGGAGCATCTCCTTGGTGTAGGCCGGTCGATCGATGCCCAAATGACATGAGGTACAGCGATCGAAGCGCGTCACGTATTTGAAGTTGTAATCAATGGGGATATCGTTGTTGGTAATCTGATGGATCCTGATCGGCGACGCGAAACCGTCGATAATCGGCAGGTTGCGGATCGAATCGGCGATGCTCCATTGCTTGGTCACGGCGATTTTGACTTGCGTATCAAAGCGGTCATGGAGCTTTTTAAGGGCCGAGAGCTTATCGGTAAGGTCTTTTTCCAGACTATCGGCCTCGGCGCGCAGCTCGCGAATCTGGCCGACGTATTCATCGCGCTTGCCTTGCTCTTTGTCCAATTCGTCGGCGAAAACTTTCGCCTCGTCGAGATAGCGCTTCGCCACCGGCGAGACGCCATGCTTCTCAACTTCCAGATCGTAGAAACTCAACCGAGACTCCAGTTCCGACTTGATCGCCTGGAACTTGGCCTCGCTGCGTTCCTTGTCGGGTTGCAGGGCCCTGATTTTCTGACGTAGCTCGTCCAGCCTCTTTTGGTGCCGCGCTTGTTGACGGCGGGCATCCTCCACGGCCTTCTCCGCCGCCGTGAATTCGGACCAATCCGGGATGTTTTCCAGTGCCAAACGTTGCGCAATCGCCACCTC
>JANWVS010000437.1 GCA_025056835.1 Gemmataceae bacterium
CGGGGCCCGGGCCGAGCATGTGGAGTTCGTGGCCGAAGGAAAGACCTCGCAGGCCAACGGACGGGAGTTCGCCGGGCCGGTCAACATCGTCCGGCGGGCCACCCTGGGCGAGATCAGCTTCGTGGTGCTCGGGGCCGACGAGAACACCTCAGCCCAGATCGCCGCCGTGCAGGAGGAGAGCCCCGTGGATACCCCGGCCCACGCGGCCCCGTCGCCGGAATCGCACGTCGCCGCCATCCGCGCCGCGGCCGCGGCCGAGGTGGAGCGTATCGCCACCATCCGCAAGCTCTGCGCGGGGCAACACGCCGAGATCGAGGCCCAAGCCATCGCCGAAGGCTGGGACCCAACCCGCACCGAACTGGCTCTCCTCCGCGCCTCCCGGCCGCAAGGGCCTTACCTCGTCCGGGGAGCGGTCCACGACCGCTTCGGCCCGGCTCAATTGCTCGAGGCCGCCCTGGCCCTGAACCGGCCCTTCGCCCGCCTCGAGCGCCATTACCCCGCCGACCTCCTGCAAGCCGCCGACGGCCGCCACGGCCGACGCTTAAAGCTCCGTGAGGCGATCTACCTCGTCGCCCAGGCCAACGGCTATGCCGGCTCGCCCTTCCTCGATGCTCACAGCCTCGGCGAGGCCATGCGCTATGCCTGGACGCTGCCGATGACGGTGCGGGCGGTCGAATTGAGCACCTCGTCGCTGCCGGCCATCATGCTGGTGCCGACTTCGCGCAAGGTCGTGGCCCAGCAGTTGATCACCGAGACGCGGGTCACCGGACATCCAGGCCAAAAAGCTCGGGGCGCTGCGCTGGCCGTGGTCGGCGTCTTCGACTTCGCCAAGGCGGCCGAGGCGCTGGCGGTTGGGGCCATCGTGTACTGGGACAACGTGGCCAAGGTGGTGACAACGACCGCGGCCGGCAACAAGCTGGTCGGCAAGAGCCTGGTTCCGCGCGGCCTGGTCTCGAAGACGCTGGATCGTGGCCGCCGCAGCTTCGACTATCAGGTCGACGTGGCCGCTGGCGGGCTAGAAGTTCCATCCGCAAGCGCAAGGGGACCAGCCCGCCCGGTTCGCCACCCTACTCGCACGTGGACCTAATGAACAAGTTCATCTTTTTCGCTTACGACTCGCTGCGCAAGAGCGTCCTCATCGAGTCACTTTTTCTCTACCAGGTTCAGAACATCAACCATGTGACCTTCGGCATCCACGACTCGGCAGTGGACCTGTCCAACCGCCAAACCACTGAAAAGCAACACCTTCGTTCCATCCGGGGATGGATCGAAGTAAACCATAAAACCGGCGGAAGGATGTGCAACCGTCCGTTTGCCTTCACGACCCACGAAATCAACACGATATTTCCCCAACACCTTTTCGGCTTCCTCAGATGTTAACGTTTTCAAAGGGCCGCTCAATTCATCCCGCAAAGCGATATAATTCCTGGGACTCTCTTCAACGAGTTGTATTCTTCCCCCGCCTCGGGCAAAAGCAAATTCATGTTGAATAATTTCACCTTTCTCCGTAGTTGCGGGCACGAACTCCTCGAAGCCAGCAACCTGCTGCGACGGGTCGATTCGAAGTCGCTGTCCCTTAAGTCCTATGTTCCATTGTACTGTAGCAATCTCGCCGTGCCACATACTTGAGTGTTGTTGCGGCATCAGCATGGCCCAGCGCAGGATACGGGTTTCGCGCGGCAGATGTTCGGGTATAAGATCGGCGACATCGGCGATCGTTTTGCTAGTGCCATCCCAGTCCACAAACATAATCTTTGAATACTGAACAAGGCTGCCCGGGTCTGAGGAATCCGGTATCTCCAAGCCCACATAGCCTTTCCCGTCCGGCGGAGCCAATTGAACTCCAAAAAGGCAAGGTTTGGGAAAGTACACATTCGACCACTGTTTTTTCGTTAAATCGAACGCCCACCTATTATTGTAAACAATCCGCTCGGGATTACGAAACCAAAGCAACCCGAAACTGCCAAAACTGAAATTCATGCGTGCCAGCGGCCAATATTCCGAGCGATACCCGATCTGCTTGGCCGGAATAGTATCTGACCATGTTCGATTGCCGAGATGGTACCTACCGACTCGAAGCGTAGTGGTGGTTTCACGTTTAAGAAGTCCGGTACGTTGTATGTTTTGTTCGGTTGTGCCAAGGTAAAGATATTCTCCATCTGGGGCCAATAAGACGGATCCATGATCCGGCACCGAAATAAGATGTTGCATTACCTTGGTTTCCGTGTTGTAAACATAAACCACCTTCGACAGCGGCAACAACAACTTTTTGGAGTCGGGAGACCATAAGCTGTTGAAATAGGGGAAAATCAAGGGAAAACCGACATCGCTGAGGTGTCGAACCTCTTTGGCGTCTGGTTGTGCTGGGGGTGCCCAGTCGGGTTTTGGCTGCAAGGGAGCCGGTGAAACAGACGTTAAAGGCTTGTTGTTATCCACTTGTCCAGCTTGCGGGCCGCTTTGCTTCTGGGCCACGGAATCGAATCGTTGGTCGCGGCGGCCTGATACCCATTTAAACGAGAACATTCCGCAAAGTAACAGTACCACCGCAAAAATGGTACCTGCGAACGCAAGCCATAAAAAGAGTTTTCCGGTTACCGCCTTTGACTCAACACATCCACGACTGGATCGTGGGCGAGAGCTTTTGCCGTTGTTTGTGTTTGCCATTTTACGAACCATTATCTAAGGGAATCATTAACTGCGCAGCAGCTGACGTCGCTCACGCACTAATTGCCGCAATACCTCCGCCATGAAGGTCTTCGGCCACCTTGAAGAAGATCCATCTTACTTTTACCGTGATTTAGCGAAGAAGTTTCAACCGAAATAACCAATAGTCGCCTGAAGGCGTTCGGGGCTAGCATCACCGCCATCGGCTCGAAGCTCGCCGTGCTGGACGGGGCGGCGATGGTTCCGATCGTCGGCCTGGTTTCGCACTTCGCCTCCGCGGACGACCAGGTCAACAAGATGTCGATCCGCACCGGCATCTTGCGGGAGGATTTCGAGCGGGGCCGGCATCTGCTGCTTTCGCATGGTTGGTCGGGCGTCTGCGGCTGGGTGGGAGAACTGCTGGCGGTGGCCGACGACGGGGAGCGGGAGCGGCGGCGATCGGCGACGGACAAGCTGCTGCGGTACTTCACGGGGCAGGTGGGTCGGCTGGACTATCGGGAGCGGTTGGCGGCCGGGCGGGCGATCGGGAGCGGAGCG
>JANWVS010000438.1 GCA_025056835.1 Gemmataceae bacterium
GACAGCGGCCAAGCTACGGAAGCCTTCGCGTTGGACACCGACGCGCCGCAGGACCGTGGCGACGCCGGCGGAACCGAAGTGTTCGAAGGGGACGGGCCTCGTCGGGGGGCGGCTGCCGTCGGCGAGGAAACACAAGCAATTGAACCGGGGGATCTTGACACAGCTGCGAAAAAGGTCGCGGCCAAGCCGAGCGACGCCGGCAAGTCGGCGCCGGCTGCCGAGAAGACCCCGATGCTCGGCAAATACAAGCTTTTGAAGAAGCTCGGCCAAGGAGGAATGGGAGCAGTTTACAAGGCCGAGGACACCACACTCGATCGGATCGTGGCCATCAAGGTGCTGACCAAAGAACTAGCCGGCAAACCGGCCTTCGTGCAACGCTTTCAACGCGAAGCGAAGGTCATGGCCAAGATCAACCATCCCAACGTGCTCAGCTGCTACGATGTCGGCGAAGCCGCCGGCAACCATTATCTGGCCATCGAATACGTTGAAGGCGGCAGCCTGGAGAATTGGCTTAAGAAACTCGGCAAGTTCGAGATCGGCGACGCCTTGCACGCCATCATCACCATTGCTCGTGCCTTACAACACGCCCACGAGCTGAACCTGATTCACCGGGACATCAAGCCGGACAACATCTTGCTAACCAAAAACGGCGTCATCAAAGTCGCCGACCTTGGCTTGGCCAAGGCCACGGACGACGACCTCGGCTTGACGCGCACCGGTACCGGCGCCGGCACGCCGATCTATATGGCCCCGGAACAAGCCCGCGATGTCAAGCACGTCGACGGCCGTTGCGACATTTATGCCCTGGGCGTCATGCTCTATGTCTTCCTCACGGGGCAGCCGCCGTTCACCGGCTCAACCCTCGTGGAAGTCATCGAAGCTAAGGAAAAAGGCAAGTTCAAACCCATCCGCAGCTTCAATCCCGACGTGCCGGAACGGCTCGATCTGATCGTTGACAAAATGCTGGCCAAGGACGTCAAGCATCGCTACGCCACCTGCGCGGAAGTCATCGAAGAACTCGAAGCGCTGGGGCTGGCCAACGATCATCTCAGTTTCTTTGACACACCGGGCAATGCCGCGACTGCCAAGGCAGCGACCAAGTCGGCCCCGCCGCCGGCCAACAAGCCCAAGACCGCTCCGCCGGCTGCCGGGCCTGCCAAACCCAAAGCCGCGGCACCCGCTGCGCCGACTTACCAAGAACCGAAAATCGAAGCGGACATCTGGTACTGGCGCTACAGCGATCCTAAAGGCCGCACCATCACCAAGAAGCTGAAAACCAGCGAAGTGGTGACCTTAATCAAGTCGGGCAGCATCGATGCCAAGGCCCAGCTCAGTCGCCAACTGGCCGCCGGCTATCGTGCCATCGGCGCCTACAGCGAGTTTGAAACATTCTTCCGGGGCAAGATCGCCGAGAAAAAGGCCGGCAAAGGGGCCGAAAAATTCAAGAGCATGATCGAACAACTTGAGGCCCAAGAAAACCGCCGCCAGCGCTGGAAGGCATTCAAACGTCTCTTCGGCCAGTTTGGCAAAGTGGTCGGAGGCATCATCTGGTTAGCGTGCATCGTCGGCCTGGTCGCAGGCGGCTGGTATGCCTACGTCAAATTCTTTAAGCCATAAACGCCATCGGCGGTCACACCCGGGCCGGCGGCCTTCGCGGGAATCGCCTCGCCGGCCCGCGCCTGCTCTTTAGAAACTTCAACGAAAATCGTCGAGCAGGCCCAATTCCTGGGCCGTGCTTCACCACATCTGCGGCTTTGGAAAAGAAGCGCTTGCGTAACCGAATTGGTCGTTGTGGCAGCTAAGCCGCGACTAACGATTGAACAAAGTTCACCGCGGGTCTTTAGCTTGCCCGATGGCGGCTTTCGGTTGCCTTGCGGCCGTTTGCTGGTGAAAATAGGTTGACCGGGGAAAAACGCAAACGCCCTGCTGGCGCCTGCGGGAGGGACCATGCCGAATCCAGACCTAGCTCCGCGACCTTTGCCTGCTTGGATACGGATCGTGGTCAGCGTGGGCCTCGCCGGACATTTGTTGGCCATCGTCGCTTTGGTGCTCGGCGCGCCGAGCGGACCTTGGTACACCCAATTCGGAGCTTCGACTTTTCCGGGGCCGGTCTTTGCGACATCGATCAACACGGTGACGTTGCCGTACCTAGAAGTGGTGCGGATGACGCATAACTACAAACTTCGCGTCGACGTCAACCGGCCCAGCGTTTACTTTGAGGCTCACCTCAAAGATGCCAACGGCAACGTTGTTAAGACGGTCAAAGTTCCCGATCCAAAGGCCAATTTCTGGGTGCGGCATCGGCAGCAGCTGCTGGCGGATGGGTTGTTCGAGGACCTGCCGGTACCGCCGCCGGGCAGCGAACGACTCGGCGCGCCCAAGAAAACCTACTGGGAGGCAAGCGACAAGCAGTTTGTGCTAAAAACCGTACCGGAACACCTCGTACCCCGGAATCCGCCGGTGATGAGCCCCTCGCCGTGGTCCCTGCTGTTGGCCCAATCGTATATGCGCTATTTGTGCCGGACGCATCGGGCAGCTTCGGCCGAATTGGTCCGTCACTCGCGCGATGCAGTGCTGCCGCCCAACCTGCTGCCGCCGATGATGTTGGAGTCGGGGCAGTTACCGCCGCAGCTGTTCGAGGAATTTGTCGCTAATTTCGGGGTCTATCGCCGTGATCAATAATCGAGTTTCCTTCGACTCCGAAACGCGGTCGGGGCTGGCGGCGCGCTGGAATCGTTTTTGGTTCACGCCTGCGGATGCCAGCTTGCTGCATCGGATTCGGCTGTTCGCCGGCATCGTGATGACTGCTTGGCTGCTGACTTTCGCAAGTGAGCGTCACGCCTTGTTCAGTCTGCGGGGCTGGCTCGACACCGCCGCTTACGTCGAAATCGACCAAAAGCGGGCCACCGAACCCGGCTTTCAGACACCGGCTCCGATCGGCTGGTCGATTTTTTATCTCGTGGATGCCGACGCCGCCGCCTTCGACGTTTTGTATTGGTCGGCCGTCGCCGTGGTCATGATGTTTACGCTGGGAATCGCCCCGCGGCTGACCGGCATCCTGACCTGGGTGGTTGTCGTGTCGGCGATTGCGAATCCCGCCACTACCTACGATGCCGATTATCTGCTGGCGATCCTGGCGTTCTATTTGATGATCGCTTACGTCGGCTACGGCTTGTGGAACGGTCCGACGAATTGGCC
>JANWVS010000439.1 GCA_025056835.1 Gemmataceae bacterium
ACCGCCACCGCGCCCGGCGAAGGCGTCGCGGTGACGCGACCAGACACCATCTCCAGAAACCGCCCGCCGTCCGGTCGGGAGACCGCATCCGGACGCCCCGCGCCCGTCTCGGCGTGAACCTCCGCTTCCCATACCTCCAGCAGCCGGTCGGCTCCCCGGCTCCGGTGTGGGGCAACACTCCGCCGCCGAGCCAAGCCGTCCGCACCGTTGGCGGCGTCGCCGAGGCGCCCGGCACGAAGGAGGCTCCAACCACCGTCGCCGGACAAGGCATCCCGATCACCCGCGATGGCGTACCCGAAATCGCCGACCCGCGTTTCCTTCCCCCCAACCCGGACGATCTCTACCGCCCTGCCCGCCAACCCCGCGGCTATCGCTGGTATACCACGGCCGAGTACCTGCAAATGTGGGCCAGCCGCCAAACCTCGCCGGTCGTCCTGATCGACGGCAATCTTCGCACCACCACCGCCGCCGACATCGATCCGAAAGATCGCCAAGGCGGCCGTTTCACCGTCGGCCATTGGCTCGACACCGCCCAGCCGTGGGCGATCGAAGGGACCATTATGTTCCTCGCCAATCGGCAAGGGCAACACTATGCCAAGTCCAACGGCGTGCTTTTCTTGGGCCATCCCTACATCGACGAGGCCTTCAATGTCCCGGACGTACTCCCCGTGGCCATCGATCCCCCGGCGCTCGACCCGCGCGCCGGCACCTCGCGAATTACGACCTCCAATGAAGTCTTCAGCTTCGAGGTCAACCTGCGCCGCGAGTTGGCCCGCCGTAGCATCGGGCACTTGGATTTCCTGTTCGGCTATCGTCAATTCCACCTCGACGATACCTTCCAGATCCGCGACCGGATCATCTACGACACGGCCCCGGTGCCGCTGTCGGACGCCACGGTCACGACGCTCGACGCCTTTGGCACCCATAACCGGCTTTTCGGCGGGCAGGTTGGCCTGGAAGCCGAATTCAACTGGCGCGGCTTCTTCCTGGACTTATGGGGCAAATTCGCTCTCGGCGTGAACGCCCAGACGATCAACATCACGGGCTTCACCCACGTCGGCGAAACGCCCAACCGACCGCCGCCGCCGCCGGTGCTCAACGGCGCGACACTGCCGGGCAATCTCTATGCCCTGCCCAGCAACATGGGCCGCTACACCGACACGCAATTCACCGTCCTGCCGGAAGTCGGCGTCAACCTGGGCTACCAGGTCATGTCGAACGTGCGGATCGCGGCCGGCTACAACTTCTTCTATATCAACAACGTCGTCCGGCCCGGTGCCCAAATCGACACGACCGTCACGCGCGAGCAGATTCCGCAACTGCAACCGCTGGCGCCGCTCCCCGGCAATCGCCCGGCGCCGCCGGCCTTCGTGCAAGACAGCTATTGGGCACACGGCCTGTCGGTGCAAATGGAAGTGCGGTACTAACGGTACCGTCTTCGCGGCCCAGACACGGAGGGCAAGGGACTGCCTCCGGGCGAATCCCACGGACGACGCCCGAGGCTCTCGACGCGCCATCTTCATCATGGAGGAACGGCACCTTCAGCCAAGTGCGCGTGCTCGGTTACGACATTTTCCAGTTGGGAGCTTCGCCGGCGGTCGGCTTCGGGATGAGGCCCTTAGCCGAGAGCCATCGCCAAGCCGATGCCGTCGCTCGTCAACACCAGGCAGTCACCGACCGGCAAACTCGGCAAGGCGCCAACTTTAGGTGCGCAACGTGTCCGAGCTTGCTTGCGATTTGCCCGACGTTTGACTTCCATTGCGCGACCGCAATGCGCCGCTGCGCCAGTGCCAATCGGACGTGTGGCAAAAAGATCGTCGGTCGTCATTGGGGCGACGTCCTTGACCTTTGGCGACAAAGACAGGGCTGCTTCCGGTCATGACTCGCCATGATGCAGCCACTGGACGACCGTGACGGTTGCGCTTCAGACCGACGGCCTGGCACGTAAGGCCACATTGTTTTCCCAGGACGAGGCGAAAGACCGCGAGTTTTTCGGTAAACTGTGCAGGTCGTGCCAAACGGGCGCCGCGCACCAAGAGAGGGTGATTCAATTCCGGATCAGATCGAACGGGCAGCTTTACCCTTTTCCGACGATGACGAGCGGATTACACTGAAAGCCGTGGTCGGCCGGTGACGATCGACCGGTTGGCTGGCTATTGTGGTCCGTGCTGCCCGGGCGAGGGATGTCGTTATGAACCGCCGTTTGTTGTTCCTCGTCACCGCCCCATCGGTGGTCATTGGGCTGTTGCTGTTGGGGGTCTGCGTGGTCGGCGCCTGGACGGTCAATCGCATGCACAACAACCTGTCGAACATCGTGGCCCAACATGTTTCGAGCCTGCGAGCAGCGCAAAAACTAGAGACGCACGTGCGCCAGTTGCGGTTTCACAGCTTTGTGTATTTGATTCATCCCAACCCGGCGTTGCTCGACGACATTTACGAGGACGAACGCCAATTCGAGCACTGGCTAGGACAGGCGACCGAGTTTGCCCTGACCGACGCCGAACGCCGCGCCGTCGCCAGCATTTACCAAGGCTATGCACGCTACCAGGAAGAATTGGCCAAGCTTCGCGTCCAGGTCGAGAAGCGGGGACCACGTCAAGACCTCGAGTCGTTGGCAGTCGTTCATCCGATCCGGCATATCATCGACCCGTGTTATGAGTACGCTCGTCTCAATGAAGAGCAGATGGAGCGCAGCATCGAAGAAAGCGGACGCATGAGCCAGCGCTTGAACCTGGCGATGTTGCTCTTGGGAGTGGGTGGCCCATTGAGTGGATTGGTGGGCGGTTACGGCATCGCCCGGGGTCTGAGCCGATCGCTGTACCACGTCAGCGTGCGCGTGCAGGACATGGTTCAGAAGCTGGAAAGGGACGTGGCCTCTGTCGAACTGACCCCCGAGGCGGACTGGGAGCGGCTCGACAAACAACTAGACCATGTCGTCGCGCGCGTTGCCGAGGCGGCTGATCGATTGCAGCGTCAACAAAGTGAGATGCTTCGCGCTCAGCAGTTGGCGGCGGTGGGACAGCTAGCGGCAAGTGTCGCCCACGAAATCCGCAATCCGTTGACGTCGATCAAGATGCTGGTCGAGGTCGGTCTGCGAAGTCAGCGTCCCAAGCCTTTGACCACGGAGCATCTGAAAATCGTTCACGGCGAAATTTTGCGGCTGGAACAATCGGTACAGGGGTTGCTCGACTTCGC